>URPU01000013.1 GCA_900549865.1 uncultured Eubacteriales bacterium | reverse complement strand
CGCCCCATGCGGGGCGCGACTTCGTCAGCGGCTGCTTTCCCTTGACCGATTCCATTTCAATCCACGCGCCCCATGCGGGGCGCGACGAGCATTTTCCCGCCGATTATGCGCGGATAATTATTTCAATCCACGCGCCCCATGCGGGGCGCGACTGCCGAACAGGATAGCACTGTCAATGACCTTGCCATTTCAATCCACGCGCCCCATGCGGGGCGCGACGTCAGCGCCTTTGTCGCGCTCAGGTTCAGCAGTCTATTTCAATCCACGCGCCCCATGCGGGGCGCGACTCCATTGTATGCGTCGCGTATGCCGGTATTTCAATCCACGCGCCCCATGCGGGGCGCGACCTCATATTCGATTTTGCTTAAAGGTTTATCCGGATTTCAATCCACGCGCCCCATGCGGGGCGCGACCCGTCCGATAACTCCATTGTGTACAACCTCATGCAATTTCAATCCACGCGCCCCATGCGGGGCGCGACATGTCCTCGCAGTTGCGGTAGTTGTACTTGCCATTTCAATCCACGCGCCCCATGCGGGGCGCGACCTTCGTCGCCCTCATCTCAAGACCGGTATTAAAATTTCAATCCACGCGCCCCATGCGGGGCGCGACAGCAAAACTGCACAATTTTCCTGTGCAGTTTTGCGCAAGAGTAACAGTAAATTCAATGCCACAGACAATTTACAGGCAAAATATGCCTGCGGCATCGTTCAAACTACAAGAGCATACCCGTATTTCCGGTGCGAAGCCCCCGGAAAAAGTCTGTCAGCTTGCGCTTCGCATTCAGACCATCAGCACACCCTCCGGCTCATAGCCGGGCCTTGACCCGAAGTGCTCTATCCGCGTCTGATACTTATCGCCGAGATAGTAAAACCGCAAACTGTCCCGCTCGTCATCAATGATAGAGCAAAGCGAGTGCTGAAGCTTTCTGCACTGTGCCGGGTCGACAAGGCACTCAAAGACCGAGTTTTGAACGCGCTGACCGTAATTCACGCATTCTTTCGCAATTTTTCTCAGCCGCCGCCGGCCTCCGGAATCCTCCGTGTTGACGTCATATGTTATCAAAACCAGCATGTGGTACCTCACTTCCAAAGAAACGGCGGGTACGCGTCCAGATCGTCACGCAGATACCGCGCCAGCAGCAGCGCCTGAACATACGGCACAAGCCCCCACGGCATCTTTTCCTTCAGGTATGGGTGCGTTATGGTGTCGCGCTTGCGCTCCTGCCACGACTGCAAAAAAGCCTTGCGCCCTGCGGCGGTGAGCAGTACCGCGCCGCTGTCGGTGTGCTCAAAATCCGCGGGCGTGACAACGCGGTTATTTATAAGCGAGAGAACAAACCTGTCGGCAAAGCACGGGCGCAGCTCTTCCATCAGATCAAGCGCAAGCGAGGTCCGGCCGGGGCGGTCGCGGTGCATGAAGCCGACATATGCGTCCAGCCCAACGCTTTCAAGCGCGGCGGCGCAGTCCGTGCCGAGCAGGGAATACGCGAACGAGAGCAGGGCGTTGACGTTGTCGAGCGGCGGGCGGCGGCTTCTGACGGTGAAAAAGAAGTCGTCCTTGCTGCGCAGGATCATGTCGTCAAACACGTCAAAGTATGCCTGCGCGCCAGTGCCCTCCTCTCCGCGGAGAGAGTCCAGCGAGGTCTCCTCCGAAACGAGTGGGTACAGCGCCTTGAGCCGGTCGATAGAAGCCTGAAACTTTTCGGCGTCTATGCGCAGACCATGGTCGCGTTTCGTGCGCTCGATGCACCAGCGCGCGTTATGCAGCTTGCCGAACATCATGTTGCGTGCGATGCGGCAGCTCTGCGCCGGGTCATCCGCGACGCGGTACTGCATCCGCCGGAGAAGGACATTGCCCGAGGTCTCGCCGGTACAGCGGGCGAGGAAGCGCCCGCGCGGCGTACAGAAGCTCAGCGCGACGCCGCGCTTTGCACATGCGCCCATCAGCGCGGGAGACGCGCCGGAGTAAGTGAACGCAATGATGCCCGACAGCGTGTGCAGCGGAAAACGCGCAAGCTCCTTCTTATCGCGGCTGACGACGACATTTTCGCCGTCAAGACTCAGGTATGCGTCCTCGGTCGTCACAAAAAGTGTGTTGAGCAGCTTCTTCACGGCACATCCTCCATGTTCTCCCGCAAATACGCGGACACCGTGCCGGTGCGCGACAGCTGCGGCAGACACAGTTCCTTCAGCGAACATGCATTGCAGGACTTGGACGGCTTTACGCGCGGCGTGTGCCCGGCGCGGTAGAGCTTGTGCATTTCTGCGGCGTCCTCGGTCACTTCGCGGCGCAGACTGTCTGTGAATTTCACGCTGACGCGCCGGCGCGGCTCACCGTAGAAGAGCGCGCCGCTGCCGACCGTGCAGCAGAGCATTTCCTCAAGGCACATCGCCTGTGCACATAGTTGCAATTCGTCGCAGCCATCGTCCTTGGGCTTCCCGCGCTTATACTCGACCGGGTATGGCAGCCACAGCCCGTCGTGCCCGTGCAGCGGAACGCCCTGCGCGCTGCGCTTGAACTCAACGACGTCGCATTGCCCGCTCAGACCGAGGGTGAGGGAGTATACACGCAGACTGCGCGTTATGATCGTATCGCCGCGGCTTTCACGCAAGCTCTCATCATGCGCGCGCTCATGCATAAGCTCGCCCTCTACTGTGCGAAGGTTTTCCGCCCACTGCTGCTCAATGTGTATCAGCGCCCACTGTCTCCGGCAGAAGCGGAAATGCTGCAGCCCGGAGATCATCAGACAATCGTCCTCGTTATATTCCATCAATTATTTCGGGAATCAGCCCCGGCAGTTCATCTGCTATGATTTCATAGTCATCTGCACATTCGGGGATAGAAACGCCGTCTTTCAAAACTGCGTGAACGCTGCGGTGCACCTTTGCGGATGAAAATTGCCCATCTTTGCAGTTGTGCTGCCACCAGAAAAGCTTTACGACCTCCATCGAACCCTCAGGGCGGGCCGAGGAAGAATCATTCACAAATAATGTCCTTAGACACTCTTTTATTATTGCGGCGTCCTCCTGATCAAAGCCTGTTTTCTCCGCAAGCTGAACATTGATAGAGCCTTTTACTTCATACAGGCCAAAACGGACGAAGTGTTTTGTTCCCATAGTATCTGAAGATTTCTTTTCTCCGGGCTCGCCGTTGACGCTCTTTGTGATCTGCATGGACTCGATCTCAACAGGAGAGACTGAGACTGCCTGATGAATAGACACCGGGCCGCGGACTCCCACGGATACACCGTTTTTGTCATTGCTCTTAAAAGCAAATACCTGTCCAAACGCACGTACATCCAGCCATTTTTCGCATGCGGTTTTGGCGTATGTATCGGTATCCTTAATACCCTTTGTCGCCGCAGATGCGCGTTCACTCAGACTTTTGAAGCCGTCATCGCAGCGGTCGGCGGACTGAACAAAAACTTGACAGCCCATATCCTGCATGCGGTTTCTGATTTTCCTCTTGATGCACACATCCGAGATTTCACCCATTCCATTGTAATCCGTTCTGGGTCTGTTCCCGTTCAAGGGATCGCCGTTGCCGTTTGCCTTGCTCACGGATATAAACGCAACAAAATCGATTTTGTTCATAAGAGCTGCCATACTTTATTCCTCCGTTTTTGAATTTTCAGTTTTGGTTTTATCAAAAAATGAGTTTCTCTGAAGCTCATAGCCCATAAGGTAAATGTTGTCCAGCGGCTTGTCCAATTCGCTTTCGTCGAAGTTCCCTAAAATCTGAAATATCTCTGATACTAAACGTTCATAGCGGTTTGCCTGCCATTCATCGATCCTGTTCAGGTATGCCTGATGAAGGGCACGGTTGATCCGCTCAAAAACATAGAAAGGCCGCTGGCGATACTCCGACATGAATTTGATTGCATTTGTCTGCCTCGATTCTTGCGTTTTCCGGTAATAATCTGCTTCTGCACGTTCCATTACAGCCAATAACCTGCCATATTGGAAGCTGCGGTCATTTTTGCTCAATTCCCACGCCATTTCATTTCCTCCCCGTTTTGTATCATGAAAGTATTTTTGCATGGCTGCACATGCGCTGTATACGATTTGCCTCCAAATGCTTTCGTCGTAAGCATTTGGGTCCGATGCACGGTTGACAAGGCCTTGGACAATGTCCGCCGGGAACACGCCCCCGTTGATTTTGCAGTCAAGCAGACGCTGCAAATGCTGCTTCTGGATCCTGTCATCGGTTTCGAGAAAATTGCCTCTCTGTGTTCCGTATGCACAGTCGATCAGCCGAATCAGATTTGGTGCTTGGATCCCGTTTTTGCCGTTGTACCAGCAGCAGTTTTCATCCCATTCATAAAGCCGTTCAAGGAAAACGCCCATTGAGTTTTCATTATAATATGCGAGAGCCAGCCTTCCGGTGGTTGCCGCATCGAATGCCGCCGTTATTACTTCGTCCGCGTCTTTTATTGTGTCTCCGTGCCCGAAGCTGTATAGAATATTTCTCAGCTCTGCTTTATAGTCGCTCGGAACATAAACAGGTTCTGCATTTGCGCCCCGCATTGGACGCATAGGTTTTGGGATTTTTACGCCCCGTGGATTCCAGCAGATAAAAATCCTGTTGCCTGATACTTCGCGCACGCCCTGTTCAGATGCCAGCCACCGAAGCGCATTGTGCGCCTTTTGAGAGGCCGCGTAGCTGACTGTGCATGCTTCATCTGCCTCTGCAAATCTTCCACGGTATGTAAAGCCCAACGAGTCGTTTGCGGATATCAGCTTCGCATTCCCGTTTATCGCAACGATCCCTTTGGGGTGCTGGACTGCCGGAGGCATAGGTTCGCCGTATATCATGCACACAGCGGCTTTCCTGCTTGAAATGCTGTCGAGGTAATAATTTATGAATGCGCTGAACAGGTTTTGATTCTTCCAGCACGCCGGTTCTTCACCGTCGATGCCTGTAATTCGCCAGCAGATAAAATCGTCGCCGCTTATTTTGCCGATGCTTGCTGTAATATCCGCTTCCAGCGTGTTTTTGGTGAGATAGCCGTAGATCACATTCAGAAATGGATGTGAATACTCAGATGACATCCAACGCTCAAGCTGAGGAAGGTAATAGTTCTCCTTCGCGGCATAATACTTGAATGCGTCACACAGGGGATGAGGCCGCTGGTATGCCTTTGTGCCCGAACGCCCACCGGATTCCTCAGTCACAGGAATCAGTATTTTTGGTTCCGATTTATCGAGCCTCCGCGCAGACAGAAACTCGCCGCCGCTGTTGAGCGTAACTTCTATGTCGGCCCTCGTGAGAATGTGGCCGACCGGCGCAAGAGGCTCACTGCCCTCGCTGTATACTCCTATCAACTGCCTGTTATTGTCATATGTTTCAACAGCTCTCTGCATCAATCCCACTCATGTCACCTCCCTGAATTCTCCAAGACCGGTAAAGTTGTTTTCAGTTTCGCCAAACTTTTTCATTTTCATATTCCGTACAGGCTTATGCACAGGACATTCTTCAGGCCTCGGAAATTTTATTACGCCGTTTTTCATAACAGGGTACCAGAGGTTAACGGTCATTTTCCCCTCAGTCTCGGAGGAATAGCTTTCATCGGCATAAGTTATCCCATGATACATCAGCCCAAAGCTGAGCTCGGGAATGTCATCATACGCGCCTTTCCCGCTGTCGAAAACGCATGGCTCAACATATCCCTGACATTCGCGCGCGCCAAGAAAAATATCTCTGCGGCCGCCTTTCTTTATCATGCGCTTTGCGATTTCATGGTGCTTGTTTTCATTCCTGTCCTGAACAAGCTCTGGCCTGTTCTCGTTCCACTCGAAATGAGCGCGTACCTGATATGCGCATTTTTTCAGGTATGTATAATAGCTCAGGTCGTTTCCGCCGCCGTATTTTATTGTCCGCATTCCTTTTGATTCCATCTGAATGGGATTCATAATGCGGACGGCGTCAATATACCAAATTATAGTTGGCTTCCAATAAACCGATTGCAGTATGCCCTTCAGTGCCTCATAGGTTGGTATCTGATAGGTGCACTTTTCTCCGCCGACGCGCATTATCGGGTCCGTAAAAAGGCCGTAGTCTCCCGTTACCATAAACTCCACAGTGTTGTCATGTTCTGTGTTTTTCAAACCTACACCTCCAAAAAAGATTGAGTGTTTGCCTCTGGCATAAGGCCCATCGCTTCATCGTAGAACCCCGGCAAAACCGCCAGTGCGTTTCCATCACATATCGACGCAAGCGCGCCGCTTGCTTCCAATTGCTTTCTCTGATATTCGTATACAGATACGGTGTACGGTGCGGCTTTTTTTATAAGCGCTTCACGGAATCGCTCATCATACAGTGCTTTTTCGCTGCACAACAGGGAAATGAGCTCCTCGCCGCTTTCGTATGGCACGATGATATCGGTCGTATTCTCGTCGAACACGGAGAATATCTGCCCGGCTGTTTTAAATGCCTGCCACAGACAGAAATCATCGCAATCTTTGCTGTTCACGATATATTTTCTGTTTTGCGACAACAAATCAAATAGTGTTGTTCCTGCCTTGGCGGAGTAATAATCCTGAGAGTTTGCCTTCATTTCGCGGTATAGAGTCTTGTAATAATACGAAATCGCTTTTTCAGAGGAAAGCTGATGATCGAATTCTTCCGGAACATGTTGAAATCTATCCAACAGCTCTGTTGAGGCGGTCTTGCCAAGACGGATATCCTCCAGCTTGCCGAGGCGTTCATCGCTGCAATTCAAAATATATACAGGGCGGGTTTTCCCAGCCTCGCCGTTCCTGTTGCACCGCCCCGCAGCCTGAACGACGCTGTCCATCCCAGCTGTGAACCGGATCACCTTGCTGAATGAAATATCGACGCCCGCCTCAATGACCTGCGTTGATATGCACAGTACCTTTTCTTTGTTCTTTAATGCCGCCTTGAGGCGGTCAACAGTTTTGATCCTGTGGTGCATGCACATTCCCGCGGATAGGTGAAAGCTTGTCCATTCCCGCGATTTTGTATGCGCAAAGAGATATGCCGCTTCGTCCTTCTTGTTGCATATCACAAGCAGACTTTCTGCCTCGTCCATTTCGCTTGTTATGGCGGCCGGAATATCCTCCAGCCTTGTGCTCTCCAGCGGCTCGATTTTTGTTCGCTCGAATGCGGCCCAGATATCTTTGCTGTAGGGAACGATATCCGGAGGAATACCTTTCAGCGGATGTGCGGCCAAATCAAATCTGGGCTGAGTTGCGGAGCAGAGAACGACTGTCGCCCCGCAATACTCAGATAGGAATCTGATCGCCATGTTAAACATCGTTATGAGCTTTGACGGTACAGTCTGCACCTCGTCGATTATAATTATGCTGCTGCAAAGTGATTGAAATCTGCGTATTGATGACGTTCTTCCGTCGAACAAAGTGTTGAGGAGCTGCACCATTGTTGTGATAATGACCGGTGCATCCCAGCTTTGCGACCATAGCTCCTTTTCATCAAGCTCGTCTGTTTTGTTTTCTGTCTGTACGACATTTGAATGATGCTCAAGTATCATGCTGTCATCATGGATATATTGGCGGATCACAGCTGCGTTTTGCTCAAGGATCGACAACAGCGGAGATGTGAATATAATTCGACGCTTGTTATATGCCGCTGCGTGCGCCAGTGCATATCGCAGTGAGCTTAACGTTTTTCCGCCTCCTGTCGGAACATTCAGCCTATATATTCCGCATGACATCTGCGCCTTTTCTTTGCATATATCGGATATCCTTCGCCGAGCTTTATCAATTTCGGTCTCGCACGGAAATTCTTGAAGCTTTTCCTCTGCATAACGGAGTCTGCCGGCCCAAATCTCTGCCATGCTGCCGGGAAAGGACGCGGCAGGAACTCCTATTTTAAAATTAGCCGTGTCATATCTGTCACCGTCGATAAGCGCTGATAATATCAGCCTTGTGAGCATGCCTGTTTGAAAGCTGAATTCGTTGTCATCCTCATAACTTTCGGAGATCTTGTTGAAAACGCCTCCGAGTTCCTGCTTTGCAAGCGAGAAAAGCTCTTTTATTTCTGCCTCGCTGAACCCGAGTGAGAAGAAATTTTTGACTGCTTCATCGTAGCCGGTTCCGTCTCTTTCAATTCTGTACTTGAGGCCTGAACCATGCGCGCTGTCTATGCAGTCAAAAAGTCCATGATGGGCGCCGATAGCATACGCGATGATCTCAGATGCAGCTATTGCGTCCAGATCGCTTTTGTCATGAAAGCTTTCAAGTACGTATCTGCACCCCTGAAAAGTGTGTATTACGCTGCCCCTTTTGCTTAAATCACCCTTTTTGAGATAGTCCTGAAAAGCAAGGGTACATTTCCCCATGTCGTGCAGCAGCCCGGCAAGGTATGCCGAATTGCCCAGCCCGCATCTGTCGAGATCAGCCTTGGCCTTGCTTGCCGCCGATACAAGATGGTGATAAACTTCCTGACATTTTTCCTGCCCGTTTTCTGCTTCGATATGAGCGAGATATTTCATGAAGTCATCCCTTTCTTGCTCAAGGCCTGCAAAATAATTATTTACGTCTGCCGCTGACCCGCCGGTCATCCATGCCCGCTGGCACTGACTCAATAATGCTTCCGGATAGAATGCTGTGAGATATTTACATTATATCACATAAATGAACAAAATCAACAAAGAAATTTGCAATTATTTTTTGACAATTATATATTTTGCCCTCTTCACCCCTTCGCCTTTTTCTTCCGCACCGGAGTTATCTCCTCCAGCACGGTGATGACGTCCTTGGCTGAGGGACTTTCAAGATCAAGAATATAGTGCTCCTTCGCGCCGTCATAGGGGAAGCCGCATTCGGCGTCCTTCATCAGCTCCTTAATCTCCGGCAGCTTCTTCACCATGACGATGTTGTCGCAGACGAGAAGGACCGGCTTTTCATTGATGTACACCATGTACTCGCCGAACATCTTCCGGCTGCGCACGCCGTCAAAACCGCGCAGCTGATCCATAACATATTCCATATAATCCGCAGTCGTTGCCATAATTCGTTCTCCTTGCATTTTTCACATTTTTCGCGTTGGCCGTGTTTTGCTGCTGTATGCTATGTTATTATAATGAATAGACATCCTCCCGCCAAGTGCGCCAAGCGATTTAAAATTTAAAAAAGAAAAGCAGTGCAGACGGTTTCCCGTCTGCACTGCGCAGCCTATCAAAGAAAATCCCGCAGTTTCAATAACCACGGGATTCCTCAAAATGTGGAGCAGGGTACGGGAGTCGAACCCGCCTAGCCAGCTTGGGAAGCTGGAGTAATACCGATATACCAACCCTGCAAGCTTGGATAGTATAACATGCCGCGGAGCAAATTTCAATAGAAAAAGTGAGTTTTTTATTCTTCGCGCGAAAAAAACACAATAGTGCTTCCAAACCCGGCGCAGCTGTGTTATGATATATTATATACAAATGTATTATGGAGTCATGGAGGAGCTTTATGAACGCGAGAGACAGGCGCTATAAAAAAGAAGCCGCCGCGCGGGCAAAGGAGTATGTCGCCCTGATGCACGGCTACGCCGGACCGCAGGAGAAAAAAGCCTTTAAGATTGCGGAAAAGCTCAGATATAACTACTGGCTGGAAAGCCTTGCCGCCCTTTCGGCGGATGAAAAGCGCGCGCGGCTGCGCGCCTACAGGCAGTTCAGGCTGCGTGTTTTCCTCGGGGGCCTGTTTTCGCGCCGCGCCAAGACTGCGCCCGCCGCGCAGACCGTGCCGGATGGACATGTATTTTGAACGGGAGGGCGCATTTATGAAGCGGAAATATAACTACGGTTTCCTTATCGAACATATGACGCTGGAGGAAAAGGCCTCGCTCATGTCGGGGGCGGACTTCTGGCATACCAAGGCTGTGGACAGACTGGGCATTCCACAGGCGATGATGACCGACGGGCCGCACGGCCTGCGCAAGAAGGTCGGCGCGGGCGCGGATATCGGCTTGGGGCGCACCGTGCCCGCCACGTGCTACCCCACGGCCTCGGGCCTTGCGAACACGTGGGATGAGGCGCTTATGGAGCAGCTCGGCGCGCACATCGGGGCGGAGACCGTCGCCGAAAACGTCAGCATGGTTCTCGGTCCTGGCGTCAACATCAAGCGCAGCCCTCTCTGCGGCCGCAATTTTGAATATTTCTCAGAAGATCCGCTGCTTGCCGGAAAAATGGCGGCGGCGATGATACGCGGAATTCAGTCAAAGGGCGTGTATGCCTGCGTCAAGCACTATGCCGCGAACTCGCAGGAGCTGCACCGCATGACGGTCGATTCCGTGCTGGATGAAAGGACGCTGCGCGAAATATACCTCCCCGCGTTTGAGATCGCCGTCAAGGAGGGCGGCGTCAAAGGCCTCATGACGAGCTATAACCGTGTCAACGGTGAATATTCCGGCGAAAATGAGCACCTTCTGCGCGATATCCTTTACAACGAGTGGGGCTATACCGGCCTCGTCGTGAGCGACTGGAACGCCAATAACGACAGAGTCGCCTCCATAAAGGCGGGCATGACGCTGGAAATGCCGTCCTGCGGCGGCATAACGGATGCGCATATCGTCGCTGCCGTGCGTGATGGCCGGCTGGATGAGGCGCTGCTGGATGAGCAGGTGGACAGGCTCCTTACGATGGTGTTCACGACCGGGCGCGCGCTTTCAAAGCCCGCGGACTATGACCGCGCACAGCATCACCTGTTTGCCCAGCGCGTCGCGGAGGAGACGGCCGTCCTGCTGAAAAATGAGGACGGGATACTTCCCATAACCGGGCGCGAAAGGCGCGTGGCGCTCATCGGCGCTTTCGCGGCGCAGCCGCGCTATCAGGGGGCGGGAAGCTCACGCATCGTGCCGACGCTTATGGACACGGCGGTGCAGGCGCTCCCGCTGTGCGGCATGAACGTCACCGGCTTTGCCAAGGGCTTTGAAAAGAACGGCCGGGCAAATGAAAAGCTTGCCGCGGAGGCGGTGGAGCTTGCGAAGAAGGCCGACGTTGCGCTGCTGTATCTCGGTCTGGACGACCCCGGCGAGGCCGAGGGCGAGGACAGGGCGGATATGCGCCTCCCGGAAAATCAGCTCGCCCTGCTCAAGGCCGTCGCGGCGGTGAACAAGAATGTCGTCGTCGTGCTGTCATGCGGCTGTGCCGTTGAAATGCAGTGGCACAGATACGCCAAGGCCGTCATACACGGCTATCTCGGCGGACAGGCCGGGGCGATGGCCATAGCGCGCCTGCTTACCGGGCAGGCGAACCCGTCCGGCAAGCTCAGCGAGACGGTCCCGCTGAATCTCGCGGCTGTGCCGTCGTCGCCGTATTTCCCCGGCCGCGAGGCCACGGCGGAATACCGCGAGGGGATATACGTCGGCTACAGGTATTACGATACGGCCGGTGTTCCGGCAATGTACCCGTTCGGCTTTGGGCTGAGCTATACGGAGTTTGAGTACGACGGCATGAGCATTGACGGCGATACGGTGCGCTTCACGGTGAAAAACACCGGCTCCCTTGCCGGGGCGGAGGTCGCGCAGCTTTACGTGGCGGCGCACACAGGCGGCATGTTCCGCCCGGCGAAGGAGTTGAAGGGCTTTGCGCGGGTGTATCTCGAACCGGGAGAGCAGCGCGAGGTGTGCATAACGCTTGATGAGCGCAGCTTCGCTGTGTGGAGCGTGAAGGCTGACCGCTGGGTCGTTGAGCCGGGCGAGTATGAGATCCTCGTCGGCGCATCCTCTGCCGATATCCGCCTTTCCGCGCGCGTGCGCAGGGGAGGGGAGGTGGTCGAAGACCCGTATCAGGGCGATGAGTTCGCGCCCTACCGCGCGGCCGATGTGTTCTGCATCCCGGATGAAAGCTTTACCGCGCTTCTCGGACGCAAGCCGCCGCGCGCGTGCTGGCGGCGCTATGCAAAGCTCGGCGTGAACGACAATATCGCGCAGGGCGAATATCTCAAAAAGGGGCTTGGCCGCCCGCTGTACAGGTCGATAAAGCTGGCGCATGACGCGCTGGGCGCGGCGGGACAGTGGGAAGCCGCGTCGAACCTCAGCTATTTTCTGAACGTGCCCTACCGCGCGCTGGGCAGGATGTCCGGCCGGCTGGACGACGGGCAGATGGAGGCCGTAATGAAGCTTATAAACGGCGAGGACGGCGGCAAAGACAGCTTTGTCGAGGCCACAAAGGCCCGATACAGAAAAAAGTAAAGAGATATTGGTTTACATAATATAAAATACGGAACATTTTTTATCTGAACATGTCAAAAAAATAGTGCAACCCGGCGGATATCGTTGTATAATAAAAGCTGTGAACATATATGCCGATGCACCTGCGGCGGTATGCGCCGCCGCGTGAGGAATTTGGAGGGATAAGCTATGAAAAAAATAACGGCCACGATTTTCGCGCTGGCGCTGGTGTTCTGCCTGCTGCCGGCCTCTGCCTTTGCTGTGGGCGCGCTGCCCCAGCCCGATTACGGATACGGTCTGCCCCAGCCCGACTACATAGGCGGCGGCAGCTATGACAGCGGCTGGTCGTCCGGCGATAACTACGTCACGGACGATTACCCCGTTTCGTCCTCCGTCGCGGTTCCGGTCATCATGTCCGAACCGGCTGACGTGACCGGCGCGATAGGCAACATTCCCATTGCGCTTCAGGTCGAGGCCTATGCCTCCGACGGCGGCAGCGTCCATTATCAGTGGTACGCCGCGAATCTCTCCGGTGACGGAACGCTGACGGCCATCCCCGGCGCGTATTCCTCCGTGTATACGCCCCCTCAGACGCCCGGCACGGCGTATTACTGCGTCGGCGTTTATAATGTCGTCGGCAATGCGCGCAGCGTCGAGGTCGAATCCCGCATGATCGCCGTCAACTACAGCGGCATTGAAATACTCAACACCCCGTCCAAGACGAGCTATACTCAGGGCGAGAGCGTCAGCCTGCGCGGCCTTGTCGTGCGTGTGTACGACTCCAACGGCAGCTATTGGGATTCCGCCGACGGCAGCGGCCTTTCCGTGTACCCGTCCAAGCTCAGCACCGCCGGACAGACGGCAGTTGAGCTGAGCTACGGCATGTCCAGCGCTGTGTTCTATGTCAACGTCAGCGCCGCCGCGTCGAACGGCACCGCCTCCGGCGGCACGCAGGCCGATTCCGCCGCGCAGAAGGATGAAAACCACGTCCACGAGTACGGCGACTGGGTCATAACCAAGGAAGCTACCTGCATTTCCACGGGCATCCGCACGCGCAGCTGCGAGTGCGGCGACACGCAGACCGAGGTCATCCCCAAGACCGACCACAGCTGGGATGAGGGCGTCATCACCAAGCAGCCCACGGCGACGTCCAACGGCTCCCGCCTCTACACCTGCACCATCTGCAAGGCCAATAAGAGTGAAATCATCCCCGCCGGAACGGATACCACCGCCGTTTCCTCCTCTCAGGGTGGCCTGACGGTGGATCAGCCTGCCAGCAACGCCACGGCGCCCGTTACCGCGCCCCCCACGCCGACCTCCGGCGTTATCGGCACAAATGACGTCGGCGCGGGCAGCGCTGACGGCGTCAACAATACCGGCAGCGTCAATAAGACGACCGACAGCACCGGCTGGTGGCTCATCCCCGTGTCCGCGCTGCTTCTTGTCGGCTGCGGCAGCGGCGCTTACTATCTGATGAAGAAGAAAGGCGGCGAGTGAGGATCGTATCGCTATTAAGGCGGCTTGCGCCTGTTCTGTGCGCGCTCGCGCTGCTCATGCTCACCGGCTGCGGCCAGTCCGTGCCCGCTGAGGCGGCGCAGGGCGGCCCCGGCATACAAAGCATCAGCTTTTCCCGCACCACCGCGGACGGGAACGACTCCTTCGATTTCAGCATCTGGCAGCTTGGCGAGGCATACTATTTTTCGGATGCCGCCGTCATTGGCGGCGACGGCACGGCCGAGCCTGTCAGCCGCGAGGTGACGGAGGCGGACATGACCCGTGCGCGCGACATCGCCGCGCAGTACGGGATAAAGGCCTACCTTGAGGCGTATAAAAAGCCGCTGATAGACCTTGCGCCCGGGGAGGCCGTGTATAAAACGGAACTCACGCTTGACGACGGCACGGTGCTCTCTGCCGACACGCAGGGGAGCTGGGGCGACGCGCTGGAGGGTTTTTTCAAGGAACTCAGCGCGGAATGACCTCCGCGCCGCGTACACATCGCAAAATACAAGCTGTAAAGCATATACCCTTTACAGCTTGTTGTTATAATCAGCATAATATTTAATATTATTTGACCGAAAGGAGAAATATCATGGGTTTGATCAAGGCTGCTCTCGGCGCTGCCGGCGGAGTAATGGGAGACCAGTGGAAGGAATATTTTTATTGTGAGGCTCTGCCTGAAAATGTGCTTGCCGTCAAGGGCAGAAAGAAGGTTTCCGGGCGTTCCTCCAACAGATTCGGCGAGGATAACATCATTTCCAACGGTTCCGTCGTCGCTGTGGCGGACGGCCAGTGCATGCTCATCGTTGAGCAGGGAAAAATAGTTGAGGTCTGCGCCGAGCCGGGCGAGTTCGTCTATGACAGCTCTACCGAGCCCAGCATTTTCTCCGGCAGTCTCGGCAGCAGCATTGCCGCCGTGTTCGAAAACATCGGCAAGCGCTTCACCTTCGGCGGCGAGGCGCCCAAGGATCAGCGCGTATACTACTTCAACACCAAGGAGCTTGTCGGCAATAAGTACGGCACGCCCTCTCCCGTTCCCTTCCGCGTCGTGGACAAGAACATCGGCCTTGACGTCGATATCTCCATCCGCTGCTTTGGCGAGTACAGCTACCGGATGTCCAACCCCCTGCTGTTTTACACGAATATCTGCGGCAATGTCAGCGGAGAATATACCCGTGACAAGATAGAGGGCCAGCTCAAGACCGAGCTTCTCACGGCGCTCCAGCCCGCATTTGCAAAGATCTCCGACATGGGCATCCGCTATTCCGCCCTGCCCGGCCACACCATGGAGATGGCGCAGGCGCTCAATGAGGTGCTTTCCGCCAAGTGGCGCGACCTTCGAGGCCTTGAGATCGTCTCCTTCGGCGTTTCCAGCGTGAAGGCCAGCGAAGAGGACGAGAAGATGATAAAGGAGCTTCAGCGCAACGCCACCTTCCGCGACCCCGGCATGGCGGCGGCGCACCTCGTCGGCGCGCAGGCTGCGGCCATGCAGAGTGCCGCCGCGAATGAGAACGCGGGCGCGGCCATGGCCTTCATGGGCATGAACATGGCCTCCAACGCCGGCGGCATCAACGCGCAGGAGCTTTTCCAGATGAGCGCGCAGCGTCAGGCACAGGCGCAGCAGAGCGCGCCCAAGGCGGCGGCCCCGGCGGGCGACGCGTGGGTCTGCCCGCAGTGCGGCGTTTCCGTCACGGGCAAGTTCTGCCCCGAGTGCGGCGCGAAGAGGCCGCAGGCCAATACGTGGACGTGCTCCTGCGGCGCTGTCAACAAGGGCAAGTTCTGCTCCGAATGCGGCGCGAAGAAGCCCAGCGGCGTGCCGCAGTACCGCTGCGACAAGTGCGGTTGGGAGCCTGCCGACCCCACCAAGCCGCCGCGCTTCTGCCCTGAATGCGGCGACCCGTTCGATAACGGCGATATAGTCTGATATACCCTGCGCCCGGCGCCGCAGTCTCGCATTTCGATGCTGCGGCGCTGACGTTTAATTGAAAAAGAAGGTCATCAATGAAAGCTTTTGCGCGTGTTCTCTCTGCGCTGCTAGCGGCGCTTATAATGTGTGTTCCTCTGTCCGGCTGCGCCGGAAGCGATACGGGTGCACTTGGCCTGTATACGCTTGCGCAGGTGAGAGACGGCGGGGAAGTCTACTCCGCCGGTGAGGCGTATGCGCAGCCGTGCACGCTTGAGCTGAAAAGAAATAAGGCCGTCCTCACGCTGGACGGCAACAGGATATACGGCAAATGGTTCGTTGAGGAAGGAGTGTTCGACCTTGTGACGGACGGCGGCGTTTCCCACGGCACGCTGAATGACGGCGTGTGCACCTTCGACTATTTGGACGACGGGCTGGTGCACGTTTTCCTGCGCGAGGGCGCTGCCCTGCCGGACGATGTGCCCGGCGGCAATCCCGGCGCGGAGGAGGGCGCGCTTGCGCGCCAGTGGAACGGCGATTGGTACGGCTGGTGGTCGCTCAGCAATGCTTCGGGCGACTGGACCGCGCTTGACGGGCAGATCTATGACTGCTTTGCGCGCATAAGCATCGACGACACCGGCGTTGGCACGCTGCGCCTCTGGGATGAACAGCTCAGCGCCGCCGACCCAATCGGCGTGGCTGATATAAGCGTCACACCCGGCGCGGACGGCTCCATGGGCACGGCGCGCACGCTCGGCGGCAGATTCTGGCTGGCGGAGCTTGCGCCGGATGAGTGGACGCTCGACCCCGCGGCCTACGGCTTTGAAAACATGCTCGTGGTCGATGACGGACATTATGAGTCCGATGAGGGCAGCTTTGACTATATGCTCGTCTTGCGCCCATGGGGAACGGACTGGAGCGACGTTGAAGCCGCCGCGCCTGCGCTCCTGCCGTATTTTTATAATGACTGGTATCTGCCGCAGATAGAGTCCGGCGCATCCATGCCGGACGCATTCGACCCCGCACAGGTGCACAGCGCCGCGGCAGAGACGGATAATGAGGAGTGAGACATATGCCAGAACAGGTGACAAACTATAAATGCCCGGCGTGTACGAGCCCCTTGCAGTTCGACAGCGCCACGGGCAAGCTGCACTGTGAATACTGCGGCAGCAGCTACAGCGTTGCCGAGATAGAAGCGATGTACGCCGCCAAGAATGCCGCGGCGGAGCAGGCGGGCGCACAGGCCGCCGAGGCGTGCGAGAGCAGCGCGCAGGAGCAGGGCGACAGCGTGGACGGCTGGCAGCTTTCCGGCGCGGGCGAAGAATGGGGTGCGGACGCGGCGGGGATGCGCGCGTATAACTGCCCCTCCTGCGGGGCGGAGCTTATCTGCGACGACACCACTGCCGCCACGAGCTGCCCCTACTGCGACAACCCCACGATAATTCCCGCCTCCCTTGCCGGAAGTCTCAAGCCGGAGCTTATCATACCCTTCAAGCTCGACAAGCAGCAGGCGAAGGACGCCTTCCGCAGCCACCTCAAGGGGAAAAAGCTCCTGCCGAAGCTGTTTTCGCAGGAGAACCACCTTGACGAGATAAAGGGCGTGTACGTGCCCTTCTGGCTGTATGATGCGGACGCGAACGCAAGCATCACATACGCCGCCCAGCGCATAAACGCCTGGTCCGACAGCGAGTATGACTATACCGAGACGCAGGTGTTCGACCTTCACCGCAACGGCGGCGTAGGCTTCAAGGACGTTCCGGTGGACGGCTCAAAGAAGATGGACGATACTCTCATGGAGGCGATAGAGCCTTATGACGCGTCGCAGACGGTGGAGTTCAAGACCGCCTATCTCGCCGGATACCTTGCCGACAGATACGATGTTCCCGCGGGTGACTGCGTTCCGCGCGCGAATGAAAGAATGCAGAAAAGCGTGAAGGACTGCTTCATCTCCACCACGGGCGGCTTCACCGGCGTCCAGCCGAAGTCCAGCCGCATACATATCTCCAAGGGCAGGGCCCGGTACGCGCTTTTCCCCGTGTGGATACTCAATACCACGTGGCGCGACAAGAAGTATGTTTTCGCCATGAACGGCCAGACCGGCAAATTTGTCGGCGACCTTCCGGCGGATAGATCGCTCAAGCTCAAGTGGCAGCTCATATACGGCGGCGTGTTCGCCGTGCTGCTGTACGTGCTTGAGTGGCTGCTGCTTGCGTAAGGAGGGGCGTTTATGAAAAAAAGAATTATCGCTGTTTTGGCCGCGCTCGTCCTTGTGTTCTCGCTCGGCGCTTCCGCATACGCCGACGGCGCTGGCTTCATATTTGATAACGACGCGCTTTTGAACAATGCCGAGCAGTACGAGCTTGCCGCGCAGGAGCTTTACGACGGATACGGCGTCGCCGTATGCTATCTCTCCGCGCCGTCGCTGGACGGCATGACCATCGGGGAGCTTGCGCAGGAGTTCTACGCCGCCAATATCCCGTACCCCGCGGGGCTGCTGTTCGTGGACTGTGCCGAGTCCGACATGTATTACATATATCCCTCCGGCGACGCGGCCGCGGATATGGTCGATTCCGGCGGCGACGCGCTCATCAGTGCCTACTCAAACTCGGCCACATATGACGAGGCCGTAAAGGCTTATCTGAACACCGCGGCGGAGCTGCTTGCACAAATGCCGTCCGCATCCGGCGCGGCGCAGGCGTCGTCAGCCATCCCGGCACAGCGGCAGTTTGCGCGCGTCTATGATGAAACGGGGCTTATCCCGGCGGATACCCTCGCGAAGCTCAATGCCCTCGCGGATTCCGTCAGCGAGGAGGGCCGGTGCGATGTGGCCGTCGTGTTCGTCACGGACACGGCAGGGAAGGACATTCAGGCCTTCGCGGACGACTTTTATGATTATAACGGCTATGGCTACGGCGACGGCGATGACGGTATTATGCTGGCTGTGGACGTCAATAACAGGCAGTTTGCCGTCACGACCTACGGCTACGGCGCGTATGCTTTCACCGACAAGGGGCAGGAGTATATGGATGAAAAATATATTCCCTACCTCAAAAACAGTGATTGGGCCGGCGCGGCTGAGGCGTTCATAAAGGTCAGCGGGGAACTCCTCACCTCTGCCCGTAACGGCGCGCCCGTGGATGTGGGCAACATGCCGAAGGGCAGCGTGTCGCCGGTCATGATATTGGTTGACTTGGTTCTCGGCTTCCTGCTTGCGCTCATCCCCGTCGGCATCATGCAGAGCAAGCTCAAGACCGTCGTCAGCAGGAACGACGCCGCGGACTATATCCGCCAGGGCAGCTTCCGGCTGGACAACAGCTCTGACGTGTTCCTATACAGGCGCGTCAACAGGACGCCGCGGCCGAAGCCGCAGGAGTCGTCCGGCGACGGTGGCGGCAGCACCATGCACACAAGCTCCTCCGGCCGTTCCCACGGCGGCCATTCCGGTTCGTTCTGAATTCATTCAAGATATAGTTTAATGGCCGCGATGCAACTCATCGCGGCCATTAATTTTGTGCCTTATTAAAACAGAACTACGCCCTTTATGTATCCGGCGGGCGGATGGGCAAGCTATTCCATGCCGGTCGCAAGCTCGGTGAAGGGGATCGTGTGCGATATCATCTGATCCATCGGGATGGTCCCCTCGGCGAAAAGCTGCACGGCTTCCTCGTCGTTGAAGAGCATGTCCTCGCCGGTCATGGGGTGCGACGCGTCGAGTATCGGCCCACGCAGGACTATCTCGTTTGCGAGGTCCACGGAGAATACCTCCTGCCGCGAGTAGACAGAGGTGATTATTATCCGGCCCCTGCCGTTGTATTCCCCGGCAAGCTGACCGTTTGTGCGCGAGAACTTTATCGTCCTGCACGCCGTAAGCAGCCCCGCGAGACTGCCGCACATCTCTATCACCGTGTCAAAGAACTTTCCGTCTGTGAGCTGGTATACGCGCTCGACATAGTCCTCCTTCGCGGAGTTTATCACATCTGTTGCGCCGTACTTCTTTGCAAGCTCAAGCTTCCCGTCGTCAAGGTCGAAGGCGACGAGCTTCTTCACGCCCGCCTTTTTCAGCGCAGCAAGCGTCATCAGGTTCATATAACCGCAGCCGATGAGACCCACGCTCTCGGGCTTGTCGGCCATGACGTGGTGCACGATGTTCGTCACGCAGCCCATCGGTTCCGCCACGCAGAAGCGGTAATCCCGGTTCATTTCCGGCAGCTTCACCAGCAGCGACGTGTCCGGAACGACGCGGTAGGTCGCAAAGGCCTGCGTGTAGTTGCCGGAGACCTTGTCGCCGGGGGCGAACTTCGTGACCTCCGCGCCGACCTCCAGCACCGTGCCGACGGGCTCATGCCCGATCTTGCAGCCGTATGGCACCTGCTGCGACTCGCGGAAGCCGTGCGCGGAGGTGCCGAAATATTTGTCGAATTCGTATATCGGCAGATCCGTGTGGCACAGGCCGACGGCGTCCGTCTTTACCAGAATGTCGTGCGGCCCGAGTGCGGGCAGCTCCTCTTCAATGTATTCTATTTTTCGCGGCCCTGTAATTACAGCAAAGGTTCTTCTGTTTGGTGCGGTATGCTCCTGTACATTATACTATAGCATTCCGCGGGCAAAATCCAACCGATTTTGCGAAAACGTTTGTCTGCCCCGTGCTTGACCATCACCATTCGCGCAGCACAAGATCCGTCTCGCCGGGGTTGAGCCCCAGCTCTATGCGCAGCACCTTCGGGTGCTTTGCGTATTCCCGGCGTATCGCGTCGCGCAGCGCCGTTCCGCCGTGATAGCCGTGTATCACGCGCAGCCTGTACGCCCCGGCACTGCGGCGCAGCTTCGCGTCTATGGCCGTGCGCGCCTGATATACCGTCATGCTGTGCACGTCCAGCTCTATTATGCCCCCGTTCATTGCCAGCCGTCACCTCCGGCCGCCTCCGCGCCGCGCTGTGCGTCAAACTCCGGGGCCAGCGGCGCATCCGGGTGCCGCTCGTTGTAGCGCTGCACGCTGTCGTTGAACCATTCAATGGTCGTGCGGCTGTAATGCTCCAGAAACAGGCGCATGACGGGGGAGAATATCTTGTCCTTCAGATAGCTCACATTCACGAAGCGCACCGCGTGAAAATCCGGGATGTTCAGGATGACCAGCTTCTCGTCGTCCGCGGCCAGCACCTGATCCAGCGACATGAACGACACGCCAAGCCCCTCGCGCGCCGCGTTTATCTGCGACTGCACGCTGTAGCTCTCCCACATTGGGCTTATCTGCAAATTGTGGCTGTAGAAGAACGCATCCACGACCGCGCGTGTGTTCGACCCCGGCTCGCGCAGCAGCAGGTTCTCCCGCGCCAGATCCTCCGCCGTGACGGTCTTTTTCCTGCTCAGCGGGTTGTCGGTGCTGCACACGGCGACGACGGGGAACTTCTGTATCGTGTGAAAGCTCAGTCCGGGGAAGTTGTCCACGGTCTCCGCGATGACGAGATCCAGAGAGTTTTCCAGCATCTTCTGATACATCCTCGTCGCCTCGCCCACGCATACGCGCACCTTTACATCCGGATTATCCTGCTGAAAGGTTTTTATCACGCGCGGCAGAAACAGCTTGCCTATCGCCGTGCCCGTTCCCACGCGCAGGACGACGCCCTCCCTTTCCGCGTTCAGGAGGTCGGAGTACAGGTTCATCACGCGCATGGCGCGGTCGTATACCTGCTCCCCGAACTGCGTTATGTACAGCCTGTTCGATATCCTGTCGAAGAGCTTTCCGCTGTAGTGCTCCTCGACCTCCCTTATCGCCACGCTGACCGTCGGCTGTGAAATATGCAGCCGCTGTGCCGCCTTGCTGACGGAGCATTCCTGGCATACGGCCAGAAATATCTCAATGTGCCTCAGCGTCATAATAGTCCCCCTTTACGCCATAGCCTTTTATCTATACTTTGTATTATACATTAGTATTTCACAAAAGTCACTACTTTGTGATATATTGCAAAAAAAAGAGATGCGCGGCGGAGTTTCAACCTGTGTTTTGTTTAACATGTATGAAAAATCACAAGCGCTGGCATCCTTCGGCAAAACATGTAGCACCCCGGCAGAATCTGCCGGCTATAAATAAAAAAGTATGAAGGGAGACCCCAAAATGAAGAAAACGCTGTCAATCGCACTTGCTCTGATCATGGCGCTGGGCCTGCTTGCAGGCTGCGGCTCCAGCTCCTCTGCCCCCGCATCCGCCCCCGCGGCAGACGCACCCGCTGCGGAAGCCGCCTCCGAACCGCTTCGCGTCGCGGTGCAGTCCTTCTATTGCAGCTCCATGGTGGAGTATATTCAGGCCAACGGTCTGGATAAGGAAGCCGGCCTTGATATCGACTGGATCGTGTTCAACGGCGGCGCGGCCATAAACGAGGCCATGGGCGAATGGGATATCGCCGTCACCGGCGGCGCGTTCGTCTACGCCCTCGCAAATTACGACTGCAAGCTCGTTGCGCATCAGGTCGATGGCACCGGCGGCAACTATTTCTGCGCCAGAAAGGGCGATCCTCTGCTCGACGCAAAGACGCCCGAGGAAGCGGCAGAGTGCATCCGCGGCAAGACTCTTCTCACCTGCTTCGGCACGACCGGCCACTACACCATGAACCTCTTCCTTGAGTCCATCGGCGTCAGCCCCGACGAGGTCAACATGATGAACCTCGAGATCGCCAACGTCTACTCCTCCTGGGTCGCCGGCGAGGGCGATTACTGCGTCCTGACCGAGCCGTACTGCTACTATGACATGGACGAGATGAACACTGAGATCTACGCCACGCTCGAGTCCATCGGCGGCGAGCTGTTCGAGTCCACCGTCTGCACCAAGGACGCCTATGAAAACAGATATGACGACGTCGTCAAGTTTGTCAGCATCCTCTACAAGGCCTGCGACGCTCTGTCCGCCGACGAGGATCTCGCCGTCAACACCGTTATGAACTGGTACGCCAACTGCGGCAAGACTCTCGACGAGAGCGAGGCCCGCCAGTCTGTCGAGTCCAAGCCGTTCATCAGCTCCGACGAGGCTTCCAAGATCACTCTCGGCGAGTTTGCGGAGTCCTACGCCGCATGGTTCGCCTCCCGTGAGCTCATCGACGCCAAGGGTCTTGAAAACGTCAAGAACAATATCGCCTCTGACGTGTTCGCCGACGCGCTTGCGGCCCTCGGCAAGTAATATCCCGCATAATTCGGAGCGGACGCTGTGGCCGCCGCCGGGCTGCGCCTTGCCGCCCTGCGCACATCCATGCTCGGCTCCTCCGGTTCGGGAGGGCGTTTTCAAGCGCCCTCCTTTTCACAACAGAAAGGTTTGCTTATGAATCGTGAACAAAAACTAAGCACCGCAAGAAAGCAGAAGATGAAGTACCGCGCGATCTCCGTTCTGTCGGTGGCGGTGTTCATCCTTATCTGGTATGTTGCGACTGCCGTTTTGGAGCTTGTCCCGTCATATTCGCTGCCCAGTCCTGTGAAGGTCTTTTCGACCTTCATCGCAAAGCTCAGCTCCAAGGCGCCGGACGGGGCGACGCTCGGCCAGCACTTCCTCGCCAGCCTTCAGGTCGCCACATACGGCTACGTCCTCGGCGCCGTCATCGGCGTGCCCCTCGGCATTGCCATGGGCTGGTTTGACTGGGTGGACAAGCTTTTCAGACCAGTCTTTGACTTCCTCAAGCCTATCCCGCCTATCGCGCTCATCCCGGTCATGATAGTTATTTTCGGCATTTCCATCCGCGCAAAGGCCGTTCTTATCTTTTTCTCGACCGTCATTCCCTGTATTCTCAACTCCTATTCCGGCGTCCGTCAGACGCGCCAGATACACCTCTGGGTCTCGCAGACCTTCGGCGCGACGAATTCCCAGCAGCTTTTCAGCGTGGCCATTCCCTCGGCGATGCCCATGATCTTCGCGGGGCTTCGCGTGGCGATGGGCTCTTCGTGGATGGCGCTCGTCGCGGCGGAGCTTCTGGCTTCCACGCGCGGCCTTGGCTATCTCATCTCCATCGGCCGCTCGCTGCTGCGCTCTGACCTAATCATCGTCGGCATTCTGTGCCTCGGTATGATAGGCATCGTTATTTCCGCCCTGTTCGACGTGGTCGAAAGGCTGTTTGTACGCGGGAGGAATGAGAAATGAACAACTCGAAATTCAAAGGAAAGCTCTCCTCCGCGCTTCTGGCGTCGATCGGCCTTGTCGCCATCATCGTTATCTGGTGGCTCGCCGTTAAATTCACGGAGATCGGCCTTCTTCTGCCAAGCCCGCTGGACGTGCTTGAGCGTATCATATATAACTGCTCTCACCCCATCGGCCGTAAATTCACCCTACCCGTGCACCTGCTGATAAGCCTTCGCCGTGTGCTCCTCGGCTTCACAGTGGCGTCCGTCGCGGGCGTTATCCTCGGCATCGCCATGGGCCGCTCAAAGATGATAGAGGCGATCTTCCGCCCGCTTTTTGAGCTTGTCCGCCCCATCCCCAGCGTCGCGTGGATCCCCCTTGCGATAGTCTGGTTCGGCATCGGCGAGTCCGCGAAGTTCTACATCATTTTCATGGCCGGCTTTGTCAACATCGTCGTCAATACCTATTCCGGCGCAAAGCAGGTCGATGAAAACATGCTGGGCGTGGCGTACATGCTCGGCGCGAATAAGTATCAGGCATTCTTCCGCGTCGTTATCCCGTCCTGCGTGCCCTATATCTTTGCCGGTATGCAGGTCGGCCTGTCCACATGCTGGATGGCTGTCCTCGCGGCGGAAATGGTCAGCTCCACCGAGGGTATCGGCTGGGCTATCACGGCCGGACAGGAAGCGGGCGATATGACGCAGATATTCGTCGGCATCATCGCCATCGCAATAGTCGGCCTGCTGCTCGCGGCGCTGATGCGCTGGCTTGAGCGTATTCTTTGTCAATGGAGGGTCCGCGGCTCATGATAGAAAACAATTCACGCAAGGCCGTCATCAACTGCGACCATGTCAGCAAGACGTTCTATAATCTCTCCGGCGATCACCTCGTCGTGGACGACCTCAACTTCAAGGTGTATGAAAACGAGTTCGTGGTGCTCTTCGGCCCCGGCCAGTGCGGCAAAACGACCATCCTCAATCTCATCGCCGGGCTGGAGCTGCCCACGGGCGGCAAGATAACCGTCTCCGGGGAAGAGGTCACAGGCCCCTCGCCGAAGCGCGGCATGGTCTATCAGACCACCAACCTTTTCATGTGGTACAACGTTATGAAAAACGTTGAATTCGGGCCGAGTGTCCGCGGCGTGCCGAAGAAGGAGCGCCGCGCCCGCGCGCAGCATTATATTGACCTTGTCGGCCTCAGCGGCTTTGAAAAGCATTACCCCGTCAAGCTCTCCGGCGGTATGCAGCAGCGCGTCGGCATCGCGCGCGCCTACTGCAACGAGCCTGAGCTCATATGCATGGACGAGCCCTTCGGCCATCTCGACGCGCAGACGCGCTATCTCATGGAGGAAGAGGTGGACAGGATAAGCAGCGCGGAAAAGCGCACCGTCGTGTTCGTCACGAATAACGCCGAAGAGGCGATATATCTTGCCGACCGCATCATCCTTCTGCACAACTGCCCCACGTCCGTCCATAAGGAATATATCGTTGACCTGCCCCGCCCGAGGGATTATACCTCGCCCGAGTTTCTTGCCCTGCGCGAGCGGATAACCAACGAAATGGACAAAACCCTGTAAGAAAGGGGAATTTCAATGTCTGATGAAGTAAAAGTCTCTGTAAAAAACCTCACCAAGAGCTTCGGCGACCTGCTCGTGCTGGACGATATATCCTTTGAGGTCATGAAGGGCGAATTCCTCTGCATCGTCGGCCCGACGGGCTGCGGCAAGACGACCTTCCTCAACAGCCTCACAAAGCTCTATAATATCGACAGCGGCACCATCACGCTCGACGGGGAGGCCATAAACCCCAAAAAGCACAATCTCGCCTATATCTTTCAGGAGTATTCCACCATGGAATGGCTCACTGTTGAGGAAAATATCAGCTACGGCCTGCGCATAAAGCACTTCCCCAAGGATGAGATCGCCAAGCGCACAGCCGAGGTCATGGAAATAGTCGGTCTGACGAAGTATGCCAAGTACTATCCCAATCAGCTTTCCGCAAGCATGCTTCAGCGCGTCGTCATCGCGCGCGCCTTCGCCGTCACGCCTGACCTTCTCCTCATGGATGAGCCTTACGGTCAGCTTGACCTGCAATTGAAGTACCATCTTGAGGATGAGCTTATCAACCTCTGGCGCAGGACTGGCGTAACGGTAATATTCATCACGCACAATATTGAGGAGGCCGTATATTTGAGCGACCGCATCCTTGTGCTCACGAATAAGCCGACGAAGATAAAATGCTCCATTCCCAATGAGCTTCCGCGCCCCCGCAAGGTGTCCGACCCGGAGTTCATCAAGCTCAGGAATGAAGTGACAGATCTTATTAAATGGTGGTAAGGAGGAAATATGGCAAACTCAGTTAAGCGCCCGAACGTGCTCTTCCTTTTGACCGACGATCAGCGCTACGGCACCATACACGCCCTCGGCAATGACGAGATACAGACGCCGAATATGGACCGCCTTGTCAACTCCGGCATGGCCTTTACCAACGCCCATATCCCCGGCGGCACCGTGTCCGCCGTGTGTATGCCCAGCCGCGCCATGATAAATTCCGGCAAGACGCTTTTCCATCTCGAAAAGGACGGCCAGAACATCCCGCAGGAGCATGTGACCATGGGCCAGTGCTTCCTCAACGCCGGATACCGCAGCTGCGGCATCGGCAAGTGGCACAACGGCATTGAAAGCTATGCCCGCAGCTTCTGCGACGGCGCGGACATCTTCTTCGGCGGCATGTGGGATCACTGGAACGTTCCCGTGAACGACTTCAAGCCTGACGGCTGCTATGAAAACGAGATAAACTACACGCCGAACTTCTCCGCCAGCCAGAGCACCGTCAAGGTGCGCGCAGAAAGGATAAACGCCGGCGTGCACTCCACCGACCTCTTCTCTCAGGCCGCCGTGGACT
Source organism: uncultured Eubacteriales bacterium (assembly GCA_900549865.1). Taxonomy (GTDB): domain Bacteria; phylum Bacillota; class Clostridia; order Oscillospirales; family Oscillospiraceae; genus Limivicinus. Next base: position 9,775 of record URPU01000013.1, on the reverse strand, counting down.
ATCTCAAGAATTACGACGGCGACGCGCCGTTTTTCATGTATCTTTCCTTCCTTGCGCCGCACGACCCGCGCACCATGCCCGAGCAGTTCCGCAATATGTACGACCCGGATAAGATAACCCTCCCGCCCAACTATATGCCCATGCCGACGGTAAGCTACGGCTGGGCCGCAAAGGGGCGCGATGAGAATACCGAGGCGTACCCGCGCCTGCCGGACAAGATACGCCGCCATATCGCCGATTACTATGCCATGATAAGCCATATCGACTGGCGCATCGGCCAGCTTCTCGACGTGCTGGAGGAAAGGGGAATGGCCGATAACACCATCGTCGTCCTCTGCGGCGATAACGGCCTCGCCATCGGCCAGCATGGCCTGATGGGCAAGCAGAACCTCTATGAGCACAGCGTCAAGGTCCCGCTCGTCATCTCCGGCCCCGGCGTGCCCGCCGGTGTGACCTCGGATAAGCTGGTGTATCTGCTGGACGTGTACCCCACGCTCTGCGAGCTCTGCGGGATAGAGGTGCCCGCCTCCGTCGAGGGGCGCAGCGCCGTTCCGCTCATGCGCGACCCGGACGCGTCGATACGCGACGCGCTGTATCTGGCGTTTCAGGCGCGCATCCGCGGCGTCATGGATGAGCGCTATAAGCTCCTTGAGTACCGCACTGAGCATATAAAGCTCACGCAGCTTTTCGACCTTAAAAACGACCCGTGGGAGCAGTACAACCTCTTTGAAATGCTCGGCAGCGATGAGATAGTCGCGCATATGCGCGAAAAGCTCTTTGAAATGCGCGACGAGTGGGAGGACGAGTCTGTTCTCTTCGGCCAGCAGTATTGGCAGCAGTGGCGGCAGTATGAGGCGGCCGAGGTCCACGGCGTCGCCGCGCCAAAGGGCGTGGATATGGCAGCGCAGGTCAATAGCTGGGGCACGAACAAATAGGAAATCCATGCTGCAACAAACCGGACGCAGGTCCATGCAACGAGGTGATCTATCTGAATCTTTATATAGCCGTCGATGGCGGCGGCACAAAAACCGAAACGCTACTTTTTGACGGTTCGGGTCATATCCTCGCGCGCGATGTTACGACGGGCTGCAACCCGCTCGATATCGGCAGCCTTGCCTCTGCAAAGCTCCTGTGCGATGCCGTCCGCGGTATCTCCGCCGCGGCGAAGGGGCAGATAGGCTCTGTGTTCTGCGGCGTGGCCGGAAACTGCCACAGCCACGGCGCGCTTCTGGAATATCTCCGCGCGCATATCGACGCGCCGTCGCTCAACGTGTGCGATGATACGTACAACGTCATCTCAAGCGAGCTTGAGCGCGCCGACGGCTGCGGCCTCGTCGCGGGAACAGGCTCATCCCTTCTCGTGCGCGTCAAGGGGAAGATATGCCGCCATATAGGCGGCTGGGGCTTCCTCATCGACACAGGCGGCAGCGGGTATGTCCTCGGGCACGACGCCATATATATGGCGCTGCGCGCGATCGACGGCCGCGGCGAAAAAACCGTCCTGACGGAGCTTCTCGGCAGGGCGCTCGGGGAAAGCGTCGATCAGGCCATGGCGCAGATTTACGCCGGCGGCCGCTCGTTCATCGCTTCCCTCGCGCACACCGTCTTTGAGGGGCGCGCCATGGGGGATAAGGTCGCGGGCGAGATATTCGACAAGGGCGTTGCCAGCCTTGCTGAGCTTGTCTCCACTGCCGCGCAGTATTTCCCCGGCGAATATCCGGTCGTCCTCGGCGGCGGGCTGTTCTCCGTCTACCCGGAGTATGTCGCCGCCCTACGGCAGAGCTGCCCGGCGCAGGCGCGCCTTATAAGCACGGATATGCCCGTCGTGTACGGCGCGGCCGTGGAGGCGCTCGCCGCCGTCAATATGGGGATCGACGCTGCTTTTAGAAGCACGTTCCTCTCCGATTATCATGCGCTCACCACTGCCGCCCGCCAGGGCCGCGCTATGTAACGCGCAAAAGATCCCAATAAACTCCCGAAGCCCGGATGCGTCCTTTACCGACGTATCCGGGCTTGACCTTCCCCTCTCGCGCTGCGGTGGTTGCGTTTGGGCGCGGAATGTATTATAATCATCCTGAACTCCGCGCAGCGCGGCGTTCCGTATAGTGCAGCAACCTTGACGCTTACAACTGCGGCCATGCCGCATGGAGGATGATAATGAAAAAAAGCAGGGTTCTTTTATGCCTTCTGCTCGCCGCGGCGACGCTTCTGTGCGCCTGCGGCAAAAAGGGCGGGGGAGAGCAGGCCGCCGACACGCCGGACTACTCCGTCCCGGATATACAGCCGTCCTCGGTGCCCTCGACGCCGAAGATATCGGATAAATACAACAGCATTGACGACGCCAATAAGCGCGAGGCGAAGGAGGTGCGCGAGCAGCTCCTTGCGGTCGCGGAGGGCTGCCGGGATATATACGAGCAGGCAGACAAGGGCACGGCGATAAACGTCGTCCTCAGTGACGCCACGGTGCAGGCCATGGTCGTGCGCATCGGGCAGATGGGCTACAGCGCCGTTGACTATCTCGGCACGATGGACATGCAGTGCCCCGACCCGATAGTTTTCTTCGGCAGCACCATCGGCACGGCGGAGGACACCAGCGTGTCCTACTACATGGTCTACAGCGACGGGCAGATAAGCGTGTACCACCTCGGCCGCAGCAGCGGCATGTGGTATCTCATCGCCATGTCTGCCGTGTGGGATAAGGAGTGTAACCCTTCCATCCTCACAGAGGGGCGCTATGTCATCGGCAGTGTGTCGTACACGGACAAGGGCTGGCTCATCTATAACCGCGACACCGAGAGCTTTGACGACAACCAGCGCTCAAACACCAACGCGTATGTTTTCGTGCGCGTCCTGCCGTATGACAGCACGAAGCGCGCACTCAGCGCGAAGTATATCGAGCCGATAGGCTATTTTGAAAACAACCTCTTCACCACGACGTGGACGGAGGCCAACCTCGGCGTTATCGACTTCAACAGCCTCTACGCCTATCTTTTCGGCATGTATCACGGCACGGCAAGCCTCTCCGCCGCCAACGCGCGCAGCTACTTCAACGCCGTCAGCGGCACGCGGCTGTGCCTTGTGCCGACGGATTCCTTTGAAAACGTCGTGCAGTACTATTTCAATATCGACTCCGGCGTGCTCAAGAATATCTCGGACTACAGCTCCCGCCTCGGCGGTTATTTCTTCCTGCCGTATTCAGAGGACTCGTACAACGTCGTGCCCCACACGGCGGAGCCGGAGGTCACGGATTACTGGTATAACAGCGACGGCACGCTCACCATGCGCGTGGACGCGCGCAACGAGTGGTACGGCACGGACAGGGCCTTTTCGCATGAGGTCACCGTGCGTGAGGATGGCTCCGGCGGCTTCAAATACGTCTCAAATACGCTCATTGCCGACGAGAACAGCATCATCCCAACCTGCCAGCTCTCCGGTCAGCTCGATATCGAGCGCGCAAAGACCCAGTACTGATAAACGTTATATATCAATAAAAAAACGACACCGCATGATCTGTTCATGCGGTGTCACTCAGCTTGTCAAAAAAGCCTCGCAGAGTTTCGCGTCCGCAGACGCGAAATCAATATTATCCGTTTTCTGCCGCGACATGTGCGTGGCAGAAAACACTTTACGCGGAGTGAGCGTCGAATTGTCCGCTATCAGCGGACAACAGAGGCGCAGAACGCAGCGAAGCTTTCTCGAAAAAGTGGCGAGGCCACTTTTTCGACAGTCTCAGCGACACCGCATGATCTGTTCATGCGGTGTCACTATATACACGGTTATAGTCTTATATGCTGTCCAGAAACTTCTTCACGTAGTAGCAGGCCGCGCCCATCAGCGCCGCGTGCCGCGGATAGCGGCTCAGATGCAGATAGCCTCCGTCCGTGTCGAAGGGGTCAAGCTCCGTCAGCATATCCCTCAGCGCGGGCAGATACGGCTCCAAAAACTTTGCCATGAACCCGCCAATCACGACGTCGCAGTCCAGCGCCTGCCGGATGTTGTGCGCGCCGATCGCCAGATGCTCAAGATAATCGTCCAGCAGCCGCTTGTACTCCGCGCGGCCCTCCTCGACGCCCGCAAAGAAGTCGCGCAGCGTTATACCAAGCTGGTCGCTCAGCCGCGTGGCCGTGCAGTACGCCTCCAGACAGCCGCGCCGTCCGCACACGCATTTCAGCCCGCCCGGATGCACGCACATGTGCCCGAACTCGCCGCTGCGGTTGTTGTTGCCGATGAACTGCGCACCGTTTACAAGCACGGCCCCGCCGACGCCGTCCTCGATCGAGAGATAGGCGAGGTTGCGCTCCCCCGGTGAGCTGAACCACTCGGCAAAGCCGCCGCTCGTCCCGTCGTTTTCGGGGTGCGTGGCATACGGGATGGCGTGCAGCAGCCGCTCAAACGGAATGTTGTAGAGATTCAGCGTCGGCGCGAAAACCATCGTGCCCGTGTCCAGCGACACCACGGCCGGAACTGTCAGCCCCACGCCGAGGAGCCTTGCCCTGTCAACACCCTGCTCGTCCAGAAAGCACTCCAGCTCTGCCGCCAGAAATTCGCTGTAATCGCCGTCCGTCAGGTTCTTCCCGTGGCGCACATCCTTGTACCCCAGCTCGTTGAGCTTCAGATCCGTCAGTATGAAGCGCAGGCGGTGCTCCGTAATGGACACGCCCACAGATACGCGCGCCCCCGCCACCACGGCAAGGTTCATCGCCGGCCGCCCGCCGGAGGACGGCTGCGCCCCGGCGTAGTCTATAAGCCCGGCCTCCGCAAGCTCCGTCAGATTCTGATACACCGTCGGCAGACTGAGATTGAGGTCTGCGGCGATCTTCTGCTTGGCGCAGGGGGCCTCGGCGGAATAAAGATAGTGGTATATGCTGCTTCTCGTGCGCCTGCGGCGCTCCGTCAATGTCTCTTCAAGCACTGGCTTCTCGGTCATGGTTTATCCCTTCCTGTTTATATCTGAAAATATTCTACCAAAACTTTTGCAAAAGTCAATGTAAAAAGTTTTCTCTAAGCCGGATTATTACTGACGTTTTGACTAAAACAGGAAGCAAAGATTTTTACAGATTTTACGAAAGTGTTTCCAGAAAAAGAATTGTAATTGACTTTTATAAAATAACATTATAAAATCAGATCAGCAATGCGGAAGCATTGAAATATGTGACCCGAAACGGGTAAAAGTTAAAAGGAGAATGCCAAATGAAAAAGTATCTTGCACTTATTCTGGCGCTTGTGATGGTCTTCGCGCTGTGCGCCTGCGGACAGCAGGCCGCCCCCGCACAGGACGCTGCCCCTGCACAGGATGCCGCCCCTGCACAGGATGCCGCCCCGGCGGATGCTGCCGCGCCCGCGGCGGAGAAGTCCAACCTCGTCGGCGTTGCGATGCCCACAAAGGATCTCCAGCGCTGGAACCAGGACGGCGAAAACATGAAGGCCCAGCTTGAGGCCGCCGGATATGAGGTCGATCTTCAGTACGGCGCGAACGACATACAGACTCAGGTCTCCCAGATCGAGAACATGATCGCAAACGGCTGCCAGGTGCTGGTCATCGCCTCCATCGACGGCGACTCCCTCGGCACTGTGCTTGCGCAGGCCAAGGAAGCCGGCATCCCCGTCATCGCATATGACCGCCTCATCATGAACTCCGACGCTGTCAGCTACTACGCCACCTTCGACAACTGGCTCGTCGGCGTGAAGCAGGGCGAGTTCATCCGCGACGCGCTCGACCTTGACAACGCGGGCGACAAGACCTTCAACATCGAGTTCATCACCGGCGACCCCGGCGACAACAACATCAACTTCTTCTTTGACGGCGCTATGAGCATCCTTCAGCCCTATCTCGACGCGGGCACGCTCGTCTGCCCCTCCGGCCAGACTGAAAAGACCGTCGTCGCTACCGCCAACTGGGCGACCGACGCCGCGCAGAGCCGCTTTGAAAGCATCCTCGCCTCCAACTATGCCGACGGCACCCAGCTTGACGCCGTCCTCGCTTCCAACGACTCCACCGCTCTCGGCGTGGAGAACGCGCTTGCCTCCTCCTACACCGGCAATTACCCCGTCATCACCGGTCAGGACTGCGACGTTCCCAACGTCATCAACATGAACAAGGGCCTCCAGTCCATGTCCGTGTTCAAGGACACCCGCACTCTTGCTGAAAACGTTGTCGGCATGGTCGATGCCCTCATGAAGGGGACTGAGCCTACCATAAACGACACCGAGACCTACGATAACGGCACCGGCATCATCCCCAGCTACCTCTGTGAGCCCGTGGCCTGCACGCCCGACATGGTGCAGAGCCTGCTGATCGACTCCGGCTACTACACTGCCGACCAGATCGCCGGCTGATACGGAAATTGACTTAAGCTGAAATTGGGCAAGGCGGCGATACCCGCCTTGCCCAAAAGCCCAAAAAACACATGTGCGGAGGCGGTAACTTGTCAGATATATTATTGGAAATGAGAAACATCACCAAGGAGTTTCCCGGCGTAAAAGCTCTGGATGATGTGAATCTGGAGGTTCGCAGGGGCAGCATCCATGCCCTTGTCGGCGAAAACGGCGCCGGAAAATCCACGCTGATGAACGTCCTCAGCGGGTTGTATCCCTACGGCAGCTATACCGGGGATATCCTGTATAACGGGCAGGAGTGCCGCTTTAACAAAATAAAGGACAGCGAGAACATGGGCATAGTCATCATCCATCAGGAGCTTGCCCTCGTTCCGTATATGTCCATCGGCGAAAACATGTTCCTCGGCAACGAGCGTGGCCGCCCCTATGCAATAGACTGGGGCGAGACCTATGCCGAGGCGGAGAAGTATCTCAAAGAGGTCGGCCTTAATGAGTCGCCCAGAACGCTCGTAAAAGACCTCGGCGTCGGCAAGCAGCAGCTTGTCGAGATAGCCAAGGCGCTTTCAAAGGACGCAAAGCTCCTCATTCTGGATGAGCCGACGTCCTCCCTCAACGAATCCGATTCCCGCGCGCTGCTGGATCTGCTGATAAGATTCAAGGAAAACGGCCTCACGTCCATCATCATCTCCCATAAGCTCAATGAGGTGTCGTATGTGGCGGACGATATCACGGTCATCCGCGACGGCAAGACCATTGAAACGCTCGTCAAGGGCGTGGACGATATAACCGAGGACAGGATAATAAAGGGCATGGTCGGGCGTGAGCTGTCTGACCGCTTCCCGAAGCGCGAGGGCGTGAAGATAGGCGGCGTGTCCATGGAGATAAAACACTGGACGGTCTATCACCCTAAATATACCGAGAAAAAGGTCGTGGACGATGTTTCGCTCAACGTCCGCCGCGGAGAGGTCGTCGGCATCTCCGGGCTGATGGGCGCGGGGCGCACGGAGCTTGCCATGAGTGTTTTCGGCCGCAGCTACGGCTCGAACATTCAGGGGGAGCTGTACATAAACGGCGAGGAAGTGAAGATAAACACCGTCAAGGAGGCCATAGACCACAAGTTGGCCTATGTCACCGAGGACAGAAAGGGCAACGGCCTTATTCTTTCCAATCCCATCACGGTCAACACCACGCTTGCCAATCTCCCGGCCATCTCCATGCGCGGCGTTATCGACCGCGATAAGGAGTATGCCGTTTCCGACGATTATAAAAACCGCCTGCGCACTAAGTGCACCGGCGTGGAGCAGAAGGTCGGCAACCTCTCCGGCGGCAACCAGCAGAAGGTGCTGCTTGCCAAGTGGATGTTTGCCGAGCCAGATATACTTATTCTCGACGAACCCACCCGCGGCATAGACGTGGGTGCAAAATATGAAATATACTGCATCATCAATCAACTGGCGGCGGAGGGGAAATCCGTGATAATGATCTCCTCTGAGCTGCCCGAAATCCTCGGCATGAGCGACCGGATATATGTCCTCAACGAAGGGCGCATGGTCGGCGAATTTACAAGAGAAGAAGCCAGTCAGGAAAAAATTATGACGTGCATCCTCAGATCGAGCGGCACAGGTAAAGGAGAAATGGCATATGAGTAAAAACAAGATAAAGGACTTTGTCCAGAAGTATACGATGGTGCTTATCCTGCTGCTCGTGCTGGCGTTCTTCGCCGTGCGCACAGACGGCAAGATACTCATGCCGCAGAATATCACCAATATAATCTCCCAGAACGCTTATGTTTTCGTGCTGGCAGCCGGTATGCTGCTGTGCATCCTCACCGGCGGCAATATCGACCTTTCCGTCGGCTCCGTTGTTTGCTTTGTCGGCGCGCTGGGCGCGGTCTGGCTCAGCAAGGGGTTGAACATGTGGCTCGTCGTCATCCTCATGCTGCTGCTCGGCCTTGCGATCGGCGCATGGCAGGCGTTCTGGATAGCCTTCGTGCATGTGCCGCCGTTCATAACCACGCTTGCGGGCATGTTCGTGTTCCGCGGCCTTTCCAACGTCGTGCTTCAGGGCAAGACGCTTCCCGTCACGAATGAGGCCTTCGTCCGCATTTTCGGCGGCGGCGCGAACTGCTACGTGCCGGACTTCTTCGGCGGACAGGGGATAAATATCCTCTGCCTTGTGATCGGCGGGCTTGCCGCCGTCGTGTTCCTCGCGGGCACGTTTGCCGGGCGCGCAGGGCGCGTCAAAAAGGGCTATACGGTCGAGCCGATGCTTGAGACCGTCCTCAAGGCCGTCATCATCTCCTTCGTCATTGCCTTTTTCGCCGTCAAGCTCAGCCAGTATAAGGGCCTGCCCATGGCGCTCATCTGGGTGGCGCTCGTCATAGGGATATATACATATATTACCTCCAAGACGACTATCGGCCGCCATCTCTACGCCGTCGGCGGCAATGAGCTTGCCACAAAGCTCTCCGGCATCAACACCAACAAGGTCTACTTCTTCGCATATACCAACATGGGGCTTCTCTCCGCCTTTGTCGGTATGCTCACCATTGCCCGCATGACCTCCGCCCAGCCGACCTACGGCCAGAACTATGAGATGGACGCCATCGGCTCCTGCTTCATCGGCGGCGCGTCGGCCTACGGCGGCACTGGCACAGTGCCCGGCGTCATAGTGGGCGCGGTGCTCATGGGCGTCATAAACATCGGCATGAGCATCATGGGCGTGGACGCGAACTATCAGAAGGTCGTCAAGGGCCTCGTGTTGCTTGCCGCCGTCATATTCGACGTCGTCTCCAAGCGCGAAAAGACCTGATATCACACCCCCATCACCCCGAACGGAGGAACTTATGTACTATATCGGCATAGATCTCGGCACATCCTCGTGCAAGCTGCTCCTTGTTGACGGCGCGGGCGCGGTGCTCAATACCGTCACCAAGGAGTACCCCCTCCATTTCCCGCACCCCGGCTGGAGCGAGCAGGACCCCGCGGACTGGTGGCGCGCCGTCACATCCGGCGTGCCGGAGCTTATCTCCGGCTTTGACGCGTCCATGATCGCCGGCATAGGTGCCGGCGGACAGATGCACGGCCTTGTCGTGCTGGACGAAAATGACGCAGTCATCCGCCCGGCCATACTCTGGAACGACGGCAGGACGTATAAAGAGGTGGACTATCTCAACAACACCGTCGGCCGGGATAAGCTCTCGCAATATACGGCGAACATCGCCTTTGCCGGCTTCACCGCGCCCAAGCTTCTGTGGCTTCGCGCCAATGAGCCGCAGTCATTTTCGCGCATCACGAAGATAATGCTTCCAAAGGATTATGTAAACTACAAGCTCACCGGCGTCCACTCCTGTGACTATTCCGACGCGTCCGGTATGCTGCTGCTCGACGTGGCGCACAAGCGCTGGTCGAAGGAGATGCTCTCCATCTGCGGCGTTTCG
>URPU01000012.1 GCA_900549865.1 uncultured Eubacteriales bacterium | reverse complement strand
GACCGTGCCCTTATACTGTCAAAAACCCGGAGGGCAGCGAAACTCTGCGCGGCTGGATATGCACGCCCGCGGCATTTTGCCGCGGGCGCTGGGGTTTCTTGTTTTATTATACCTGTGGTTTACTTGCCGCTGTCCGGAGTGTCGCAGGAGGGGGCGGACTTGACGGCCCTGCGGGCGGCGCGCTTTCTGCGGCAGAGCCTTATTATCACGACAAGGACGTATATGCACACGGCGAGCAGCGTCAGCACGGGCAGCGCCGCGACGAGCCATATGAGAAAGCCGCTGAAGAATGTGCCGATATCGCGCAGACTGGACTTGAGCGCGCTCCACATCCGCTGGCCGTAGCTGGCCTTTGCCGCGGGCGTCTCGGGCGTGTATTCCTGAACCTCTTCAACGTCGAGGCTGATGGTGCTGTAGCTTACCTGGCGGTCCCAGTTTTTCAACGTGGATTGCAGCGACTCTATCCTGTAGCGCAGGTCGGTCAGCTTCTCCTCGATGGTGATGATGTCCTCCACGGTCTCGGCCTTTTCCATCATCTCCAGCAGCCGTGCCTCCTGCGTCTGGTATGCCGTCAGGCGCGCCTGCGTGTCGTAATACTGGCTGGTGACGTTCTCGGTGTAGGTGTGGGTATAGGGAACATTGCCGAGCGTGGAAAGCCCCGTCATGATCTCGTTGAAGCTGGTGCTGGGCACGCGCAGCGTGTAATAGGCGGAGCGGCTGCTGACATTGCCGCGCGCGGTGCTGTAGTAGTTTGCGCCGTTGATGCTGCTGGACTCTATCCAGCCGTTGTAGCGCTTGATCATGTCCGCCACCTTTTCAAGCGTGCTGTCGAACTCAGTGGTCTCCACCGTGGCGTCGGCGGAGTAGATTATCTTCTCCGGGTCAACGTCCGGAACATCCGCCCCGGCGGGGGCCTCCTCCGGCTCCGGAACCGGCATGGCGTCGTCATAGGCGGCGAAGCCGCCAGCCGCCGCGGCGGATGCGGATTCGTTGGATGAGGCCATGACACTGCGCGGCGCTTCCATTGGCGCAATATCCATCGACGCTTCGGTCTGTGCCGCGCTGGAGCCGCAGGCGCACAGCGACAGCAGCATGACAAGTGCAAGCAGGATGCTGATGCGTTTTTTCATTTTTGTCCTCCATTTTTTGATTTTTTAACTCGTGTTTAAGTTTGTGCCGTATGATCTGCTCTATAATAATACGACGCGCGGGCGGGGAAAAAGTTTCGCGTTTGGAGCGCGCTGCGCCCGGTTTATTATCAGAGATACATAAAATATTTGTTGTTTACAATTTGTTCACAGCTTGCTATACTGGACGCAGGAAGTAAAGAACTTAACGACCACGTCAAACATTCAAAAATGGAGGATGCGGCAATGCTTGATGGAATATCTGTGGCCTGTGGGCTTTTGCTGAGTGCGGGCTGCGCCTCATGCGGGAAGCGCTTTGTCGGCGCGTGTGAGGATACGCGCTATCGCCGCGCGTTCTGGCTGAAGGGCGCGGCGGGGCTGTGCTTTCTGGCGATGGGGCTTCTCGCCGCGGAAAAGTGCGCGAATCCGGACTTCGCGTGGCGCGTGTGTCTGGGGCTGTTCCTCGGCCTTGTGGGGGATGAGCTTCTGGCGCTGAGGTTCATATATACGGATAAGCACAACGAGTTCTTCTCCGCCGGGGCGGCGTCCTTTGCCGTGGGGCACGTGCTGTATATCCGGGCGCTGCTGCTCGTTTCCGGGGCGCGGCTTACGGCGGCGGTCCCGATAGCCCTTGCGGGGGCGGCGGCCTCGGCCGTATACGCGCGCATAAGGCGCGTGAACGCGGGGAAGCTCTCCGTCTGCGCGGCGGCGTATATCGCGCTGGTGGTGTTCATGGCGGCGACGGCCTTTGTCACGTCGGCGCGCGTATTCAGCGTAGGGGCGCTGATGTTCGCTGTTGCGGGCGTATGCTTTGCCGTCAGCGACAATATCCTCTGCGCGCAGAGCTACGGCAACAAAAAGACCGCCGGGATGAACAGGGCGGTGCACGTGACCTATTACGCCGCGCAGCTTCTCATCGCGTGGAGCATGATCTTTATCTGAACCGTATATGTAAATATGTAAATTCTATCCCGGCAGCGCTGTGCGGCGCGGCCGGGATATTTTAAGCCTTTTTTACTTGTGGTAAAGCTTCTTCGCCTGATACTTCGGCTCACACGTGATGTTCATGCCGAGCTTTTTGAAAAGCTCCTCATCCACGTGGGAGAGAATGACGGTGGAGTGCGCCTCACAGCCGCGCAGGGTGTTTATCTGGTCGATGGCGTAGCCCGCGATGGGGTTCGTCACGGCGCAGATGGAAAGGGCGATGAGCAGCTCATCCATGTGCAGGCGGGGGTTGCGGTTGCCCATATGCTCGACCTTGAGATGCTGGATAGGCTCGATAATGCTGGGCGGGATGAGCAGCATCTTCTTGTCGATGCCGGCGAGCGCCTTGAGCGCGTTGAGAAGGCAGGCGGAGGACGCGCCGAGAAGGGAGGTCGTCTTGCCGGTGATTATGCGGCCGTCCGTGAGCTGAATGGACACGGCGGGGCCGCCGGTCTCCCCCGCGCGGGCGAGCGCCGCGCCGACGACGGGCCTGTCCGCCGGGCTTATTCCGGCGGAGCTCATAACAAGCTCTATCCGCCGCGATTCGCACGCGTCGGAAAGCCCCTGATGCACGGCGCAGGCGGAGGTGTAGTACCGGCGGATGATCTCCTGCTTGGCCGCGTCACAGCAGACGGCGTCGTCCGCGATGCAGTAGCCTATCATGTTCACGCCCATGTCCGTAGGGCTTTTATAGGGGCTGACGCCGTACATGCGTTTGAACATGGCCTCCAGCACGGGGAAGATCTCCACGTCGCGGTTGTAGTTGACGGTCGTGACGCCGTAGGCCTCGAGATGGAAGGGGTCTATCATGTTCACGTCGTCCAGATCCGCCGTCGCGGCCTCATAGGCAAGGTTGACCGGGTGCTTGAGCGGGAGGTTCCATACGGGGAAGGTCTCAAACTTGGCGTAGCCCGCGTTGACGCCGTGCTTATGCTCATGATAAAGCTGGCTGAGGCAGGTGGCCATTTTGCCGCTGCCGGGGCCGGGCGCGGTGACGACGACAAGGCTGCGCTCCGTCTCAATGAAGTCGTTCTTGCCGAAGCCCTCGTCAGACACGATGAGGGAGACGTTTGAGGGGTAGTCGGGGATTATGTAGTGCCTGTACACGCGGATGCCCAGCGATTCCAGCCGCTTCTGGAACTGCTCCGCCACGGCCTGACCGCGGAAGTGCGTGATGACGACGCTGCCGAAATACAGCCCGATGTCGCGGAAGGCGTCGATGAGGCGCAGGGTGTCCTCGTCATAGGTGATGCCGAGGTCGCCGCGGTGCTTGCTGCGCTCGATATCGTCGGCCGAGATGGCGATGACGATCTCCGCCTCGTCCTTCATTTCCAGCAGCATACGCACCTTGCTGTCCGGATGAAAGCCCGGCAGCACGCGGGAAGCATGATAATCGTCGAAGAGCTTTCCGCCGAACTCAAGATACAGCTTCCCGCCGAATTTCGAGATCCTGTCGCGGATGTTCTGCGATTGCAGCTTCACATATTTGTCGTTATCAAAGCCAATTGCACCCATAAAACCACATTCCCCTCCATTATATATCATATATTTAGCGATTCTATATTAGTTCGCATTTTATCATAGACGGGGGGCGATTACAAGATAATACTTTTTTTATTCATAAACTTGTGCTACAATATAACCTGTATAATTATCTGAATAATATTTTTATATCCACGAAAGGTTCATAAACATGGGACTGTTCAATAAATTATTCGGCAGCTATTCCGACAGGGAGCTCAAGAAGATATATCCGATAGCGGACGCCGTGGAAAAACTCGACGCGCAGTACAGCGCGCTGAGTGACGACGAGCTGCGCGCCAAGACGGACGAGTTCAAGGCCCGCCTTGCAGATGGGGAGACGCTGGACGACATCCTGCCGGAGGCCTTCGCCGCCGTGCGCGAGGCCGCGTGGCGCGTGCTGGGGATGAAGCCCTTCCGCGTGCAGCTGATCGGCGGCATAGTGCTGCATCAGGGGCGCATCGCGGAGATGAAGACCGGCGAGGGCAAGACGCTCGTCGCCGTTCTGCCGGCGTACCTGAACGCGCTGACGGGCGAGGGCGTGCATATCGTCACCGTCAACGACTACCTTGCCCGGCGCGACAGCGAATGGATGGGCAAGGTGCACCGCTTCATGGGGCTGTCCGTCGGCCTTATCGTGCACGGCCTGACGAACGACGAGCGCCGCGCCGCGTACAACTGCGACATAACCTACGGCACGAACAACGAGATGGGCTTTGACTATCTGCGCGACAACATGGCCATATATAAAGAGCAGATGGTGCAGCGCGGCCATGCCTTCGCCATCGTGGATGAGGTGGACTCCATCCTCATCGACGAGGCGCGCACGCCCCTTATAATCTCCGGCCAGGGTGATGAGAGCACCGACCTCTACCGGCAGGCGGACGACTTCGTGCGCAGGCTGAAAAAAGTGGTTTACGCCTCCGTGGACGAAAAGGAGGAGGAGAGCGAGGACCTTGACGCCGACTACGTTGTGGACGAGAAGGCAAAGACGGCCACGCTGACCGCGCGCGGCGTCGAGAAGGCGGAGCGCGCCTTCGGCCTTGAAAACCTTGCCGACATCGAGAACGCGACGCTTTCCCACCATATAAATCAGGCGCTGAAGGCGCACGGCATCATGAAGCGCGATATAGATTACATCGTCAAGGACGGCGAGATAATCATTGTGGACGAGTTCACCGGGCGTCTCATGCTCGGCCGCCGGTATTCCGAGGGGCTGCATCAGGCCATAGAGGCCAAGGAGCATGTGGACGTGCAGAAAGAGAACAAGACCCTTGCCACCATCACCTTCCAGAACTACTTCCGCCTGTACGGCAAGCTCTCCGGCATGACAGGCACCGCCGTGACCGAGGCGGAGGAGTTCGAGGCCATATACAAGCTGGACATAATCGAGATACCCACGAACAAGCCCGTCATACGCATCGACGACCCCGACGTCGTATACAAGAACGAAGCGGGCAAGAACCGCGCCATTATCGAGCAGATCGTGGCCTGCCACGAAAAGGGGCAGCCGGTGCTGGTGGGCACGGTGTCGATAGAAAAGAGCGAATATATCTCGCAGCTTCTCAAGCGCCGCGGCGTGGCGCACACGGTGCTGAACGCCAAGTACCACGAGAAGGAGGCGGAGATCGTCGCCCAGGCGGGCAAGCTGGGGGCCGTGACCATCGCCACGAACATGGCCGGGCGCGGCACGGATATCGTGCTGGGCGGCAACGCGGAGTTCCTTGCGAAAAACGACCTGAGAAAGGCCGGGTTTGACGAGGCCGTCATCGCCGAGGCTACGGGCTACGCCGACACGGACAACGAGGATATACTCAATGCGCGCGCGATGTTCGCCGAGAGGCTTGCCGCGCACAAGCTCGTCACGAACGCCGAGGCCGAGAAGGTCAGGGCGGCCGGGGGGCTTTTCATCCTCGGCACGGAGCGGCACGAGTCGCGCCGCATAGACAACCAGCTGCGCGGCCGCGCAGGACGTCAGGGCGACCCCGGCGAAAGCCGCTTCTTCCTTGCACTGACGGATGATATCATGCGGCTTTTCGGCTCGGAAAGGCTGATGGGCATGATGGAGGCGCTCAACGTCGATGAGGACACGCCCCTTGACCACAAGATGCTCTCCAACGCCATAGAGCAGGCGCAGAAGACCGTGGAAAGCCGCAACTTCCAGACGCGCAAGAGCGTGCTGGAGTATGACGACGTCATGAACAAGCAGCGCAACATCATCTACGGCGAGCGGCGCAAGGTCCTCGACGGCGAGGATATACACGAGCAGATCCTCGGCATGGTGAAGGAATACGTGCAGGGCACCGTTATAGACGGCCTCGGCGGCACGGCGGCGGAGAGCCAGCAGCAGCTTGACGCAGCGCTCCAGCCCTTTGAGAAGTTCTTCCTGCGCCGGGGCGAGATAAGCATAGACGAATTCGGCGGCTTTGCAAAGCCGGAGGCGCTGACGGAGCGCGTGACGGCGCTGGCGGAGCAGGTCTACGCCAAGCGCGAGGCGGCCTTCGGCGCGGGGCCGAACGGCCTGCCGCTCATGCGGGAGATAGAGCGCGTGATAATGCTGCGCGTGGTGGACGAGTACTGGATGGACCATATCGACGCCATGAGCGAGCTCAAGCGCGGCATCGGCCTGCGCGGCTACGGCTCGGTCAAGCCCATAGACGCCTACAAGCAGGAGGGTTTTGAGATGTTCGAGGGGATGGTGCACGGCATCCGCGAGGAGACCGTGCGGCGGCTGTTCACCGTGCAGGTGCGCACGGCCCAGCCTATCGAGCGCAAGTCCGTGGCGAAGAACGCCGCCGCGAACGTCGGCGGAGAGCCGGAGAAGAAAAAGCCCGTGAAGAAAGCGCCCAAACCCGGACGGAACGACCCCTGCCCCTGCGGCAAGATGAAGCCGGACGGCAGCAGAAGGCTGAAATACAAGGAGTGCTGCGGGCGCAACGAATGAACCGCGGAGGACGCAATGGCATTTACTGAAAACAACGTGGACGGGCTTATATACATGAGCTCGTCCGTGATAAGGACGAAGCACGCATTCACGACGCGCTTCGGCGGCGTGAGCACCGGGGACTTTGCAAGCCTCAACCTCGGCTTCGGCCGCGGCGACGCGCCGGAGAACGTGCGCGAAAACTACAGGCGCCTGACCGCGCTCATGGGCGCGGAGATAGACGGCTGCGCCGTCACGCGGCAGGTGCACGGGAACGAGGTGCGCGTCGTCACGCGCGCGGACAGGCACGAATGCGGCGCGCCCGTACCCTATGAGGCGGACGGGATAATAACAACGGAGCGCGGCCTGCCCATAATGTGCTTCGTGGCGGACTGCGTGCCGGCGCTGCTGTGCGATGCGGAAAACGGCGTCATCGCCGCGGTGCACTGCGGCTGGCGCAGCTCAGTTGCGGATATTCTGGGCGTGACGGTGGAAAAAATGTGCGCCCTCGGCGCGAAGCGCGATAGCATCTGCGCGGCGATGGGCGCGTCCATCGGGCGCTGCTGCTTTGAGACGGACGGCGATGTGCCCGCGGCTGTGGAGAAATACCTCGGCGGCGAGGCGGACGGGCTTTTCGACGCGCGCCCCGGCGGGAAGACGATGGTTGACCTGCGCGCGGCGAACGCGCGCCGTCTCGTCCAGCTCGGCCTGCGGCGGGAGAATATAGACGTATCCGAGGAGTGTACCGTGTGCAGCCACGATAAATACTGGTCGCACAGATACACGCTCAAGCGCGGCATGGGAAGGGGAAATCTTGCCGCGGCGATAGTGCTTGCCCCTGGAGAATGACAATGACAAAGCTGAAAAAGACGGTATGCATACTGTGCGCGCTGGCGCTGCTTCTCGGCTGCGCCGCCTGCGGCCGCCGCGAGGCCGCGCTCACCTACGACACCATCCCCGAATCGACGGGCGGCAGGGATGTGGAGCGCGCCGTCGGCGAGGACGATGTATTCTCGCTCAACTCCAACTCGAACTACAGCTTCAACCCCCTCATTGCGACGAACCGCTCAAACCAGCTCGTATGCGCGCTGGTGTATGAGAACATGGTGGAGCTGGACAACAACTTCAACGTGATAAAAAAACTCATCGTCGATTGGGCGACGAATGAGGACTGCACATACTGGACCTTCAAGATAGACCAGGGCCACACCTTCCACGACGGCACGCCCGTCACGGCCATGGACCTACGCTATTCGCTGGACAGGGCCGTCAGCTCCGACAGGTACAAGGGGCGCTTCAACAGCTATCTTGGCGCGTCCTATGACGGGGACGACACGCTGTATGTCTCCCTCGGCATCGGCAACTCCCAGCTTCCGAAGCTGCTGAACATCCCGGTGATAAAATACGGCACCTTTGCCGACGACTTCCCGATGGGCAGCGGGCCGTACATGTACAATGAGGATCATACCGAGCTGCACGCCTATACCGGCTTCATCGGCCTGCCGGAGGAGGTCGTGCAGGAGGATGGGGCGGACAGCAGCGGCGATGAAAGCGTCGGCACGAAATACACCCATGCGGAGATACACCATCCCGTGGACGTGATATACCTCAAGGAGTACACCGACGCGCAGAGCGCGCTGGATGCGTTCGAGTCATCGCTTATAGACATCGTCATAAACGACCCATCGAGCTATACGAACCTCGGCTATGCCAGCACGAACGAGATACACTCCTACCCGACGACGAACATGCACTACGTCGTGTTCAACGAGGCGGGCGCACTGGGGCGCTACAGCAACTTCCGATACGCCATGAACTTCGCCTTTGACCGGCAGAACATGGTGGATCTTCTCCACGGCAACGGCGTGGCCTCGCCCATCGCAATGTACCCAACCTGCGACATTTACCCGACGGAGCTTGCAAACTCGCTGGCCTACGACCTTGACACCTGCGTGGCCGTGCTTGAAAACGCGGGCATAAAGGATTACGATGAGGACGGGATGCTGGAATACATGTCCGGCTCGCCGCAGAAGATAGAGCTTGTTTTCGTGGTGTGCTCCGACAGCAGCGTGAAGACCGGCGTCGTGCGCCGCTTTGCGGACGATATGGAGCAGCTCGGCATCACCGTGACGGTGAAGGAGCTGAGCTGGGATGATTATCTGGCCGCGATAGAGGCGGGCGAGTACGACCTTTATTACGGGGAGATCCGCCTGCGCAACAACTTCGACCTGACGGAGCTTCTGAAGGTGAAAACGAAGGAAAACGAAAATTCCAGCCTCAATTACTCCAACTCCACCGACATAAGCTATGAGCAGTACATAAACGCCTATCTCTCCGCGGGCGACATGGACAGAGCCGCGGCGTATGAACAGCTTGCGGAGCTTGTGTCGCTCAACGCCATGCTTATCCCCATCGGCTTTGAAAAGCAGCAGATAATCTGCCACCGCGGCATTATCAAGGGCATCGACGCAAACTTCGGCAACCCGCTTTTCAACTTTGCGAACTGGGAGTTCGTCGAGGGCTGAAAACGCGGCGCGAATTAAGAGATCTTTTAAAATTTCAGAATAAAATATAACAATGGAAAGGGAGAGCATTATGACTGACAGAGAGCTTATGTCCATGGCAAAAAAGGCGTCGATGAACGCCTATGTTCCGTATTCCCGCTTTTCCGTCGGCGCCGCGCTGGAGTGCGACGACGGCGCGGTGTTCACCGGCTGCAACGTGGAGAACGCCGCCCTCGGCAGCACCATCTGCGCGGAGCGCACAGCGTGCGTCAAGGCGGTCAGCGAGGGGCACAGGAGCTTCAAGCGCATCGCCATATACGCCGACAGCGAAAACTGGTGCACGCCCTGCGGCGCGTGCCGGCAGTTCCTTGCGGAGTTTTCACCGGATATGGAGGTGCTCTGCGCCAAGGCGGGGGACCGCTACGTCAGCTATAAGCTTACCGAGCTTCTGCCGCACAACTTCAACTACTGAGATGGAGCTGAGGCAGCTTGCCATATTTGCCGCGGCGGCGCGGGAAAAAAGCTACAGCACCGCCGCGCGGAAGCTGTTTATAAGCCACTCCACGGTCAGCCGCGCCGTGACCGCGCTTGAGGCGGAGCTGGGCGTGCGCCTCGTCGCGCGCATCAGCAACAACGTCGTTGGCCTCACGCCTGCGGGCGAGGCGCTTTATGAGGAGGCCGTGCGGCTTGTTGAGCTGGAGCGCGCGGCGCGTGCGCGCGTCATTCAAATCGGGAAAGAAACCGAGGTAGAGACACAGTGAATTATTTCAAGCCCTATGAAGGTACTGAGCCGTACATATTCGTCAGCTATGCCCATTCGGATTCCAAGGCCGTGATGGAGGTGCTGAGCGACATGCACGCGCGCGGCTACCGTATCTGGTATGACGAGGGGATAGAGGTCGGCAGTGAATGGCCCGAGTGCATCGCGCAGCATCTGCGCGACGCGCATCTTGTGCTGGCATTCATCTCCGGAAGCTACATGAAGTCAGACAACTGCCGCAGGGAGATGCACTATGCGCTGATGAAGCGCATAAAGGTGATAAACATCTTCCTTGAAAGCACCGATATGACCCCCGGCATGGAAATGCAGATAGGCAACATATTCGCGCTGATGAAGTACTGTATGCCGGAGGCGCTTTTCTATGAAAAGCTGTACTCCGCGCCGCTGCTCATTTCGGAGAGCTTCACGGGAAACAGCGAAGCCGCCGCCCCCGCGGCGGAGGAGGAGCGCACGGAAGAGGCGCAGCAGCGCGCTCGGCGCAGGGAGGAAAGCAAGGCCGAGCGCGAGGAGCGGCGCATTTCCCACAAAAAGCGCGAGGCCGCCCCCAAGGCGGAGAGGAAGCCCACGCCGGAGAGCGCGCCAAAGCCGAAGCCGAAGAAAAAGTGGACGGCCGGGCGCATAATTGCGCTGGTGCTGGCGGTGCTGGTGCTGGCGGCGGTGATAACGCTGGGCATTGTCGGTCACTTCACGGGTCTGACGGAGCGCGTGCTCATAAAGCTGGACGCGCAGCAGGCATCCCTCCTGCCCGCCTCGGCAAAGGCGGAGTTCAGCGAGGATATATTTGAAAGGATCGCGCGCGAATACAGCGGCATTGAAAACGGCGACATATACGTCGCGGATATCGCGGGCCTGACGGAGCTGTACATCTGCGGCGAGGACTGGTATTTCAGCGCCGGGGAGGCGGCCGGGGCAGAAAGCACGGACGGCGGCATACGCGACCTGAGCGATCTGCGCTACTTCACCGGCCTGAAGACGCTGACCCTCACGGGGCAGAGTCTCAGCACGCTTTCGACCATGCCCGCACTGGACATACAGTATCTTGACATAAGCGGCTGCCGCGTGTCCACGCTCGACGGCGTAGGGCGGCTTTCCAAGCTGAGGGAGCTCAGGGCGGCCGGGTGCCCCATTACGGAGCTGGGCGACATACGCCAGTGTCTGGAGCTTCGCCTTATCGACCTCAACGGCGCGTCCGTGACGGACTACTCCGCGTTGAAGCCGCTGACGAAGCTGACCTCGGCGTCGCTTTCAAACTGCACGACGGATGAGATGAAAACCGTCCTGCATATGAGCGGCCTGACGGAGGCGCGCTTCACCGGCTGTGATCTGCGCGGAAGCTTTTTCAGAAGCTTCGACAGGGAAAAGGGCATGACAAGCCTTGCGCTTGATAACTGCAAGCTCGACTCGACGGCGAATCTCGACGAGTTCGACGGCCTCACGACGCTCACGCTTTTATCGAGCGGGGAAAACCTCGACTGGTCGGCGCTGGGCGAGCTGCCCGCGCTTTCCGTCGTCAATATCGACGCGCCAATGGAGACCGCCGTTACTCATGCGCTGAACGGCACAGGAGTGACCGTGAACGTCATAGAGACGCCCGCGGCGGACTGAAACAGCAGATAACAAAACTGCCTTTCGGAATTTTCCGAAAGGCAATTTTTATACGTTTGAAAGTGTGCTTCAATAAATCAGTACACGTCCTCGACGACCTTGGAGGGGGGCGCTTCAACTATCTCCGGGTGGGCGAAGAGGTAACGGATGGCCTGAAGGAACTGCGCGTAATAGTGCCCGTCAACGGTGCGCTCATCCATGACGAACTTGCAGTCAACATACTTATGATCGACCACCTGACCGTGACGGTCGATCTCATACGCGTGCCGCTTCGCGCCGAAGGCGATGAACACGGGCAGCGTGCCGAAGTTGTAGATATGGTGGAAGATGGGTCCGATACGCAGAGAGCCAAGGTCCGTGATTATCATGGAGCCGTGGAAGGGGCTTGCATCCGTCAGCTTCTCAGGCAGCCAGCCGAAGTAGTCCATCATGCGCAGGATAGCAATGGCGAAGCGCAGCAGGAAGCGCGGCGCCTTGCACAGCGATTCCGCCACGTCCTCGGTATTGTTGTTGCTGGTGGAGGTCTTTATCTCGTCTATCTTCTCGTTCATCTTGCGGTAAACGTCGAAGATGGTGTCGGTCGGCTCAAACGAGACCTTTATGGTCGTCTCCGTCGCGTCGATGGATATGGCGCGCTTGACCGTCATGACGACCTCGATATTCTCGCGCGAGTATATGCGCCGGCCGACGACGAAGCGGTTTATGCCGGGCAGCATGGAGATGCCGCGGATATACGCCGCGATTATGAAGTGCAGGATGCCTATCCCCTTATAACCGGCGACGCGGAGCTGGCGCAGGCGGCGATCGACCGTCGAGACCTCGAAGCTCTCCTCATACTGGTTGGAGGCGTCGTTGCGCGTGGGCATTATGTAAGGAATGAATTTCGCAAAGGCCGGCAGTGAGCGGAGAAGCCGCCCGTCCTTGCGGTCGCCGAAGCGGCGCTTGTATTTGCTCATTATATTCCCTCCGAATGTAAAGGTCTGCAAGATTAGCTTTCAAATTTTTAAGCATTGACATTATACAGGCTTTCCGGACGGAATACAAGAGAAATATATACAATTTAATCAAAAAATAAGCGAGGGCGGCGTTCAGCCCCATATGCGCGCGCAGATCCACGCCGCGGCGGCAAAGCCCGCGGCGTCCGCAATAAGCGCGGCGGGAACGGTCCAGCGGTTTTCTTTTATGCCCGCCGCGGCAAAATACACCGCGACGACGTAAAACGTCGTTTCGCTGGAACCGATCATGACGGCGGCGGTGCGCCCGGCGAGGGAATCCGCGCCGCAGCGGGTCATGATGTCCGCCGCCGCGCTCATCGCGCCGCTGCCGGAGAGCGGCCGCAGCAGAAGCAGCAGGGAGGTCTCCTCCGGAATGCCGAAAAGGCGCAGCGCAGGCGCGAGCAGCCGCGCAAGGACCGCCGGAAGCGGCGAGGCGCGCAGCAGGTATATCGCGGAGAAGAGCACGATAAGCGCGGGCAGCATATCGCGCACGGTGCAAAGGCCCTTTTTTGCGCCCGCCGTCATGGCGTCCATGACGTCCACGTTCTTTATCAGCGCGCACAGGCACACGCACGCGATGATGAGCGCCGGGGCGAGGGATAAAAGCGCGCTCACGGCCACAGCCTCCTGAAAAGCGCGGCGGCGGCCAGCCCCGCGCATACCGACACGGCGGAGCTGAACCAGACCGCCGGGAGGATGTCGAACGGCGCGACCGCGCCGCACTCGGCCCGCACGGCCGCCACCGTGGCCGGGAGAAGCTCAAGCGAGGCCGTGTTCAAGACCGCGAACAGGCACAGCTCGTCCGCCGCCGCGCCGCCGGGGGAGAGGCGCGCCATGCCCTGCGCCGCCCTTATCCCCGCGGGCGTCGCCGCGTTGCCGAGACCCAGCAGATTCGCGCTGACGTTTTCCGTGACGGCGGAGAGGATGTCCTCATGCCGCGCGCTTTCCGGGAAGAGGCGGCGAAGCAGCGGCCGCAGAAGCCCTTGGAGCATATGCGTTATCCCGCAGCGCTCCATAAGCTCCATGACGGCGCTCCACAGGCAGATGCTGCCGGAGATGGCGAGGCAGAACTTCACGGCCTCCTGCGCGCCGGTGAGGGCGGCGCTGCCGTCCGTTCCGCCGGACGCGGCCATAAAAAGCGCGGAGAGTATAAATAAAAATGCGAGTATACGGGAAAACAGCATGGCGCCGCGCCCTCCGACAGAAAAATTTTTAAAACGACATGAATAAAATGTTAATTCTTTTGCAAAAAAAAGAATTTGGAGTTGACGCGGCGCGAATTCATGCTATAATCATGGCAGAGGGTGGGAATTGCCTAAGGAGAGAGGTTTTAATTCCACTTCCCCACTATGAAAAGGAGTGTAGAAAGATGAAATCTACCGGAATCGTGCGTAAAGTTGATGAGCTTGGACGTATAGTGCTGCCCATAGAGATGCGCCGCACACTTGACATCGCGGAGAAGGATGCATTAGAGATATACGTTGAAGGAGAGGATATTATTCTTCATAAGTATCAGGCAGCCTGCGTCTTCTGCGACAACGTGAAGGGCATCGTGCCTTACAGGGGCAGATTCGTGTGCCCGGAGTGCATCGAAAAGCTCAAGGAGCTCGGTTGAAGGTATAGGGCCTGAAGCCCGGTCAGGGTCATAATTAAAAAAGGATCTGTTCCGTCGTCAATGTGCGGCGGGGCGGATTCTTTTTTGCTTTTATTCGCTTTTCCACAGGCGGATGACGCCGCGGTCGTTCAGCTGGCGCAGCGTGACGAAAAGAATGGGGAAGAGTATCATCCCGCCCACGCCGCATATCTGCCAGCCCATGTACACGGCCAGCAGCGAGGCCAGCGGGTCCAGCCCTATCTGGTCGCCGAGGAGCTTCGCCTGCGCGCAGCTTCGCACGAGGTTGACGACGCCCCAGCATATCAGCAGCGCCGCGCCCCGGCGGAAATTCCCCAGCAGCAGCGAGTACAGCGCCCACGGCACCAGCACCACGCCCGTGCCGAACACGGGCAAGGCGTCTATAAGCGCCGTCACCGCGGCGAGGCCTGCCGCCCCCTTTACGCGCAGAAGCAGGAAGCAGATGAGAAGCTCAAAAAACGTCATGAGCATAAGGATGAGTTGTGCGCGCAGAAGGCCGCCGAAGCTTGCCTTCAGGTCGCGCCCCACCCCGTCCATGCGGCGGCGCAGGCTTTCGGGGAGCTGGGCGGAAACAAAGGCCGTGATGCGCGGGAACGAAGCCGAGATGAAGTAGCTTCCTATGCCCGCCGTGACGATGAACAGAAGCGTGTCGGGCGTATCCTGCGCCATGCGGCCCACAAGATCGAGAAGCTGCTTCGACAGCTTTTCCGGCAGGGAGTAGAAGCCCCGGCCTAAAGAGTCCAGCGCCGTTTGCAGGTAGTCGGACACCCCGTCCGGCGCGGAGGAGGCGTACTCGAACGCGCGCGCCTCCCATATGCGCAGATTGTGGCCGACGGACTGCATCAGGGCTGGAACCTCGCGGGCAAAGCCCGTCGCGGCCTCCACGCCGCGCACGGTGAGCGCGGCGGCAAGATAGCCGATGAGTGCCAGCATCCCCAAGGTCAGCAGCGCGGAGGCCGCGCTTCGCCGCCAGCCGCGGCGGACGAGCGCGCGCACAGGCCCCTCCAGCAGCGCCGCCACGGCAAAGGCGAGGATGAACGGCGCCGTCCACGGCAGGATGAAGCGCACGGCAAGCCACGCGCCGCCCACGCACGCCGCGGAATATATAAGAGCCTGTAGCCATTTTGCCGCCCTCTGCTGCACTGATGATTCCTCCCGGTATGTAAAGCCATGCGCAGGAAAGCCCCGCGCCCTGCAATATACGTTGTAGCCATTTTCCTGCCCGGATATACCATGCACGGAAAACTTTCTCCGGTATATAATGGTGCAGGAGGCTTACACATCAACAGCCGCCGGGCGGCGTCCGGCAGGGGCGCGGCCTGACATGGAGGATCAGGATGCTTATAGTACAGAAATTCGGCGGCAGCTCCCTCGCCGATGCTGAAAGGCTGCGCCGTGCGGCGGGCATATGCATGGCCGCGCGGAACAGGGGGCACAGCGTCGTCATGGTCGTGTCCGCAATGGGCGACACGACAGACGGGCTTATAGAGCTTGCGCACACGATAAGCAGCGCGCCGCCCGCGCGCGAGCTGGACGCACTGATGAGCACCGGGGAGCAGCGCTCCGCGGCGCTGATGGCGATAACGCTGGAGAGCATGGGCGTGAGCGCGCTGTCGCTGACGGGCTGGCAGGCGGGAATGTACACCGACGGCACGCACGGCGATGCGGCGCTTGAGCTGACGATGCCAACGCGCATATCCGCCGCGCTGCGCGCGGGCGTGACGCCCGTCGTGGCGGGCTTTCAGGGCGTGGATATCCGGGGCGATGTGACGACGCTGGGCCGCGGTGGCTCCGATACGAGCGCGGTCGCCCTCAGTGCCGCGCTTCCGGCGCAGCGCTGTGAGATATACACGGACGTGAACGGAATATACACCGCCGATCCCCGCCTTGTCGGCGGTGCGCGGCGGCTTTCGGAAATAGACTACGGCGATATGCTGCTGCTCGCGCGCGGCGGGTCGCAGGTGCTGCACGCGAGATCCGTGGAGCTGGCGGAGGCCGGGGGCGTGGATATATATCTGCTGTCCAGCGCGGGCGAGCCGGGCTATTCGGTCGTCAGGCGGCTGGAGAATGAGCGCCGGCCGGATTTTGCCGGTGTGACGCGGGATACGGCGCGCTCATGCGTGACGCTTGTGGGCAAGGGCTGCCGCTCGCACACTCTGCCGGAGCTGGCCGCGCTTTTGACCGACGCCGGAGTGAGCGTGCGCGGCGGGCGCATGGGCGCGGGCTACGCAAGCGTAAAAACCGACCCCGGGCAGCTCAGCTTTGCGCTTGAAAAGGTGCATGAGTACATCTTTGAATGAACTGAAAATAAACCAAACGGCGCGCCAGTCCGGTGCGCCGTTTCGGTCAGCTTGTCAAAAAAGCCTCGCAGAGTTTCGCGTCCGCAGACGCGAAAGCAGTATTATACGTTTTCTGCCGCGACATGTGCGTGGCGGAAAACACTTTGCGCGGAGTGAGCGTCGAATTGTCCGCTATCAGCGGACAACTGAGGCGCAGAACGCAGCGAAGCTTTCTCGAAAAAGCGGCAAAGCCACTTTTTCGACAGTCTAAACCAAACGGCGCACCAGTCCGGTGCGCCGTTTCGGTATCTGCAATATATGTAATCAGAATATCATTTTATGACCACGCGGTTGCCGTGGATGGACAGCCGCCCCGCGCAGTAGAGCGCCACGGCCTGCGAGAGTATCTTCCACTCGCCCTCCTCCATCACGCGCTGACGCAGGGAATCGGGCGTATCGTCCGGCAGGACCTCCACCGCCTTCTGCATGATGATGCTGCCCACGCGCCCGTCGCCGTCGGCAAAATACGCCGTCGCGCCGGTCATCTTCACACCACGCTCAAGCGCGGCGCGGCACACGTCGCCCTCAACGTCCTCAAAGGCGGGATACATCGCGGGATACGTGCCTATCATGCGGTTTTTGAACTGATAAGGCACCACGCCCAGCGGAAGATTGTAGCCTGCCAGTATAACAAGCTCGATATCCATATCCCGCAGCTTGTTGGCAATGGCCATACTGTGACTCGTCATATTCGGGAAAAGCTCCGGATCGACAACATAGGCCGGAACGCCGGCATTCAGCGCGCGCTTCATCGCGTACACGTCCTTCTCCGGCGAAATGACCGCCACAAGCTCAAAATTCTCTATTTCCTTGAAATACATGGAGTCCAGAATCGCCTGGAGCTTCGCCCCATCGCCGGACACCAGCGCCGCCGCTCTGACCATACTTCTCTACCCCCGCGGGCGTCTCCCATGCCCGCAAACCCCGTGCAAAGTCGGTACTTGTGCATCGGAGGATTTCAAGGTATAATATCTGCGTTTGCAGTTTATATACCTCTTATTTTTATACAATATTTTATAATAATACATTATACTGTATTCCTTGCGCAAGGTCAAGGCATGGAGGCACAAGTTTATGACAGAAATTTTTCTTATCCGGCACACGCAGGCGGAGGGCAACCTTTACCGCATGATGCAGGGGCATTGGGACGGGGATGTGACGGCGCACGGCTGGGAGCAGATAGCCGCGCTGGCGGAGAGATTCAAGGACATCCCTGTGGACGCGGTCTATTCAAGCGACCTTTACAGGGCGCGCATGACCGCCGGGGCCGTGACGAAATACCATGGCGAGCTGGAGCTTCAGCAGGTCCCGGCACTGCGGGAGATAGACGTCGGCCCGTGGGAGACGGCGTTCTTCGGAAACGTGTTCCACGAATTCCCGCAGCAGGCGGACGACTTCGTCAACCATCCGGGCAGGTGGCGCATAGACGGGGCAGAGACCTATGCCGCCGTGCAGGAGAGGGCCTATGCCGCGCTGGAGAATATCGCCCGCCGCCATGACGGGCAGCGCGTCGTTGTCGTCAGCCATGGCGTGACGATACGGTGCATCATGTCGCGCGTGCTGGGCGTGCCGCTGGAGGGCGTGGAGACGCTGCCCATATTCTTCAACACGAGCGTGACCACACTGCACTATTCCGGCGGGCGCTTCACCGCGGAGGGGCAGAACGACTGCACGCATCTTGAAAAGCTGAACAGCCCCGTATGGCGCAAGAATAGCGGCCTGCGGGATGAGCCGATGGACCCGCGCGCGGAGAGCAGATACTACGCCGCGTGCTACGCCGCTTCATGGCTCACCGCGCACGGCACGCTGAGAGACTACGACGAGGGGGTATACCTCATCTGCGCGCGGGAGCATTACCTTTACGACGGCGGCTCCGTGCTGAAGATACTCGACGGGGATGACCCCGTGGGGCTTGTGGACATGGACGTGCTGCGCGGCGCGCGCGAGGGCTACGGCTGGATAAGCCTTATCTACCTGCGCGAGGACTACCGCGGCAAGGGCTACGGCATTCAGCTTCTGGCGCGGGCGATAAAGAAATACACGAACCTCGACCGGACGGCGCTGCGCCTGCACGTGGCGGAGGAGAATGCCGCGGCGGTGCGCTTTTACGAGAGCTGCGGCTTCACGGTGCTGTCGCGCGAGCAGCGCACGACGGGTCCGCTTCTGCTGATGGGGCGCGAGCTGGGAGGCAGAAAATATGTTTAACAACAGACTGGCGCTTGTGAAGGAGCTTGACATCCCCGCGGACAGGCGCATCATAGTCGTCTCGGATATCCACGGCAACCTTGAGTATCTGCGCGGCGTGCTGGCAAAGGCGGGCTTCGGCGCGAACGACGAGCTTATAATCGACGGCGACTTTCTTGAAAAGGGGCCGGACAGCCTCGGCACGCTGCGGTACATCATGCAGCTCTGCCGGGCGGGGAACGTGCATGTGATATGCGGCAACTGCGACGACTGGTGCACCATCTTCTCTGCGAACGCGCACATGGACGACCATCTGCTGCACTACATCATGCACAAAAAGTGCGGCATACTCTGGGATATGGTGAACGCCGCGGGGATAGACCTGTTCTCTGTGGAGAGCTTCACCGCCTGCAAGTGGGAGCTGCGCAGTCTCTTCCGCGCGGAGTGGGAGTTCCTCGAATCGCTGCCGCACGCGATAGAGATGGAGAACTTCATCTTCGCCCATGCGGCGGTGGATCCGTCAAAGCCCCTGCGCCAGCATTCAGTGGACGAGCTTGTGCGCTGCGACAGGTTCCTCACGCTGGGGCGGAGCTTTGACAAATGGGTCGTCGTGGGGCACTACCCCGTGCAGCTTTACGGCACGGACAGGGTCTGCGCAAACCCCGTGGTTGACAGGGCGCATAAAATAGTCAGCATAGACGGCGCGTGCGTGCTAAAGGACGACGGACAGCTCAACGCGTTCATCATCCCCAACAAGTACAGCGAGGATTTCTCCTTCACCGCGTATGACCGCTTCCCGGAGCGCGTGGCGCTGTCGGATCAGGCGGAGGGGGAGCGCTCTTACTACATCCGCTGGGGCGACAGCCGCGTGCAGGTGCTGGAGCGGGGTGCGGAGTTTTCCCGCTGCCGCCATGAGCGCACGGGCTATGAGATGGACATTCTGACAAAGTACCTTTTCACCGACGGGGAGTTCACCGACTGCAACGACTGCACGGACTATGTGCTGCCCGTGAAGAAGGGCGACATAGTGCGCGTGGTGGAGGAGACCTCGCGCGGGTACTTCGTCAAGCGCGGCGGCTGGTCGGGCTGGTACCGCGGCGAGCTGGGCTATGTGCGCTGAGGCGGCGGAATGAAGCCGGAATATATTATCATATGGCTGGCCGTGATGAGCACGGCGCTGTTTATAACGATGGGCGCGGACAAGAGGCGCGCCTGCCGCGGCGCGCGGCGCGTGCCGGAAAGGCGGCTTTTCGCGCTGGCCCTCATAGGCGGCGCATTCGGCGGCTGGGCGGGGATGTACGCCTTTCACCACAAGACGCGGCACTGGTACTTCAAATTCGGCTTCCCGGCGATAGCGCTGGCGCAGGCCGCAGCTGCTGTAATAGTAATAACGCGGGGCGTGTAGAGATGACTGAAAAAGAGATGACGGCACGAGAGATAAAGCTCCATGAGGAGGAAGTGTTCCTCGAATGCGAGAAGCGCTGGGTGTTCGGCCTGCTGATGCTGGTGGGCGGATTCTTCGGCGGGTTTACGTATACGATACGCGGCGGTGTGTTCTGCAACGCGCAGACGGCGAACGTGGTGCTGTTCGCCATAGAGCTTGGCCGCATGAACTGGCACGGGGCGCTGTATTACGTGATACCGATAAGCGCCTATCTTCTGGGCGCGTTTCTGTCGGAAAGCGCGGCGTATTACATAAAGCGCCTGCACGTTATCCGCTGGGACACGCTGTTCATCATCGTGGAAATGGCGGCGGTGGTGTTCCTCGCACTGCTGCCGGAGAGCGCGCCGTACCAGATAACGCAGGTGATGGTGAATTTCATCTGCTCCATGCAGTACAACACCTTCCGTCAGGCGCAGGGCATACCCATGGCCACGACCTTCTGCACCAATCACATCCGGCAGGTCGGCATCGCCGCAAGCAAGCTCGTGCGCCATCACGGCGGCGCGGCGTATTCCGAAAGGCTGTTTTTCCACGTGAAGATGCTGGGGCTGTTCGCGCTGGGCGTGATATGCGCGGTGCGGCTGTGCCTGCGCTTTGCGGGGCGGGCGATGTTCTTCGCGCTGATCCCGCTGGCGGTGGTGCTGGCGGATCTTATGTACGCCGACCTCAAGGTCGAGCGCGGCAGCTTCGAGCGAAAGCCGAGAGGACATTAAACAAAGCCACTTTTTCGACGATAAGAGACGCCCCGCGAAAAGCGTGGCGTCTCTTGAGACTGTCAAAGAATCCATGCTGCAAAGTAAAAAGACAGAGCAGCGGGGGAGCTTGAGGGGGCAAGGCCCGCCTCAAATCGGATAAACCGCCGCAGAAAGGCTTGATGTGTCAAGGCTTTCGGGCGAAGCGGCATTTTGAACGCTTTCAAAATGCCCGGCGGATAAGCGCGGTCAAAAAAGTTTCACGGACTTTTTTGACAAGCTGAAGAGACGCCCCGCGAAAAGCGGGGCGTCCCTTATCGGCTATCACATATCACATGCCGTCATCCGTGACGGAGTCGCTGCGGAAAAGCAGCGACACGCACCACAGCGCCGCAAGGCCGACCAGAGTATAGACGACGCGGCTGACGGTGGCGGTCTGTCCGCCGAAAAGCCATGCCACTATATCAAAACGGAACAGGCCCACGCTGCCCCAGTTTATGCCGCCGATTATGGCGAGTATCAGAGCTATGCGATCCATTACCATGTAAAAACTCCTCTCGTACAGTTGTGGTTTCTACGCTATTGTGCCCCGGCAGGAAAAAAATATGCGCCCACGGCGCATTCGACAAAACTAGTGCCGCTTCGCTCTTTACAAATGCGGCGCAAAGTATTATCTTTTAATCACAGCTTATCCAATTGATCCTCCGGTGAGGATCA
Source organism: uncultured Eubacteriales bacterium (assembly GCA_900549865.1). Taxonomy (GTDB): domain Bacteria; phylum Bacillota; class Clostridia; order Oscillospirales; family Oscillospiraceae; genus Limivicinus. Next base: position 15,563 of record URPU01000012.1, on the reverse strand, counting down.
GGCTCATATCTTTATCCCACAACCCTGTTTGGCGGACTGGCCGTTTCGGCTCAGTCCGCACTTTTTATATCCCGGCGCGGCGTATTCCGCGGCGCGGCCTTCCCCGGCGGGAAGGGCGCGTATATCGCCGCCCACACCGCGGCCAGCAGCGGGAAGTACCCCGCGATATAGCCCGGACGGCCAAGGAAGGAGAAAAGCTCCAGCGGGGAGCCGGGCGAGGGCCAGTTGAGGAACATGTAATTCGTGCCCGTGAGTATATCGAACACATACACTGGCGCGGCGAGCGAGAGCATCACGCCCAAACACGCCGGGGCGCGGCGGATATCCGGCACGATATCACCGGCGCAGACCTGCATAAGCACATAGGCAACGATCAGCGTGTGTCCCATAAAGCCCGCAAGCGTCATGAAGCTCAGCGCGGGGTAACAGCGCCAGTCCGGGAAGAACAGCGCGAAGGCTGCACCCGGCATACAGAACGCGTACAGGAACTGCCCCGTCAGCGCCCCGCCGCGCACGGCGTGCAGCACGCAGATATACACTGCCATCGCGCACAGATGCAGCGGGAGGCGGCCGGTATCATACAGCCCGGCCGCAATGAGCAGCGCGGCGCGCGAAAGAGAGAGCGACAGCGCCGAAAGCGCCGCCCCCAGCCGAAGCCGCCGCCGCGCGGCGGGGGAGGCGCATGCATACGCCCGGCACAGCGCCGCGATAAGCCCCGCGCATATGGAAAGCCACAGCAGGTGCCGCGCGGAAAACAGCGCGAAGCCGCCGCGGCGGGTCAGGTCAAAAAATCCGTTCATACGGAATATTGTACGCATATTTTGCCCCGACATGCCCGCAGGAAAAAATATTCGCGTTTTGTGCGTATAAAATGTTGACTTTTGGCGGATATAGGATATAATGACGTCGTCGAACAAAGTATGATAGAGGCGCGGTTGCCAAGAGTAGCTTCCACCGCCGGCGCAGGAACGCCGGAAGCGAAAGGGGTCGCCGCCGAAGGACTGCGGTTTTCCTGTGCCGCCGTACCTGGGACGTCGGAGAATATCCGCCGGACTGTCACTCGGATGAGTGGAGAGCTGTCAGGGCAATATCGCGCGTTTATTGCTTCGTGAACAGTGTCTGCTCTGTTCACGATTTTTTTATTCGGAGGTACATATCATGTACGGAACCTTTTGGGCGCTTGTCCCGCCGCTTGTTGCGATAATCCTCGCCCTCATAATCAAGGAGGCCTACTCCTCGCTGTTCATCGGCGTGCTCATCGGCGCGATGTTCTGCGCGGGCTTTGCCCCCATCGGCACGCTTGACGTCGCCCTCAACGACGGCTTCATTTCCGCCATCGCCGACAACGCCGGCATCTTCCTTTTCCTTGTGCTGCTGGGCATCATCGTGGCGCTCGTCAACGCCTCCGGCGGCTCCGCCGCCTTTGGCCGCTGGGCGGAAAAGAACATCAAGACCCGCGTCGGCGCAGCGCTTGCCACCTTCGCCCTCGGCGTGCTCATCTTCATCGACGACTATTTCAACTGCCTGACGGTCGGCTCCGTCATGCGTCCTGTCACGGACAGCCATAAGATCTCCCGCGCGAAGCTCGCCTATCTCATCGACGCGACTGCCGCGCCCGTGTGCATGATAGCGCCTATCTCGTCGTGGGCCGCCGCCGTCTCCGGCGTCGCGTCCGACCTCGACATCGGCATTTCCGGCATTCAGCTTTTCGTGCGCGCCATCCCCTATAACTTCTACTCGCTGCTCACCTTCGTGTTCATCATCGCCATCACCTTCATGAAGTTCGACTTCGGCCCGATGCGCCTGCACGAAATGAGCGTGCAGCTCAACGGCGACCTCGGCGCGCTTGAGAGCGAGGAGGACATGAAGGCCAACCCCAACGGGCGCGTTATCGACCTTGTTCTGCCCGTCATCATCCTCATCATCGCCTGCACCGTGGGCATGATCTACGTCGGCGGCTTCTTCGGCGTGGACGCGTGGGGCGGCACTGACTGCGCCGGGGACTTCATCGCGGCCTTCGGCAACACCGACGCGTTCGTCGGCCTGCCCTGGGGCGGCATAATCTCCCTCGTGCTCATAGTCATCTACATGCTGGCCCGCCGCCTGATGAGCTTCAAGGAAGCCATGGAGTGCGTGCCCAAGGGCTTCATCGCAATGGTGCCGCCGATAATCATCCTCACCATGGCCGTCTCCCTCAAGACCATGACCAGCAACCTCGGCGCGGATGTGTACGTGCATGACCTTATGATGGGCGCATCGCAGAGCCTTTACAACATGCTTCCGGCGGTCATCTTCATCGTCGCGTGCGTGCTGGCCTTTGCCTCCGGCACGTCGTGGGGCACCTTCGGCATACTCATCCCCATCGTCACGGCCATCTTCCCCGCCTCCAGCACCCTGCTGATCATCGGCATTTCCGCATGCTGCGCGGGCGCTGTCTGCGGCGACCACTGCTCCCCCATTTCCGACACGACCATCATGGCCTCCGCCGGTGCGCAGACCAACCACCTCGACCATGTCACGACGCAGCTTCCCTATGTCATTGTCGTCGCGGCTGTCAGCTTCGTGACGTATATCGTCGCGGGCTTCGTGCAGAGCGCGGTCATAAGCATTATCATCGGCGCGGTGCTCACTGTCGGCACGCTGTTCGTTATCCGCAGCGTGGAGAACAATAAGGACGCCAAGGCGTGATGCTCGCATAACAAAACTTATATATGTATAATTACGGCTGCTGGGGCATAAAGTGCTGCCCCAGCAGCTCAGTTTGTCATAAGCCTCGCAGAGTTTCGCGTCCGCAGACGCGAAAGCAATATGATTCGTTTTCTGACGCGACATGTGCGTGGCAGAAAACACTTTGCGCGAAGTGAGTGTCGAATTGTCCGCTGACGGCGGACAACAGAGGCGCGATACGCAGCGAAGCTTTCTCGAAAAAGCGGCAAGGCCACTTTTTCGACAGTCTTGGCTGCTGGAGCATGGAGTGCTCCAGCAGCTTTTTCTTGCATTTTTGACCGCGCGAACATATAATATCCCGGAATGAGACAATGACGCTTTTCAGCTTGGAGAGAGACAACAATGGACGCAGTGCGTGAATTTATAAAGGAAATAAAGCTCTATGCGGCGGCGCTGGCCAAGTGGCTGGCGCTGGCGGCTGTCGCGGGCGTGGTGTGCGGGTTTATCGGCTCGGCCTTTCATATAAGCGTGGGCTATGTCACGGCGCTGCGCGGCGCGCACGGGTGGCTGCTGTGGCTGCTGCCTGCGGCGGGGCTTGCGATAGTGGGCGTGTACAGGCTTTTCGGCACGGAGGGCGAGGGGACGAACGACATCATCGACGCCGTCCACCTCGGAAAGCCCCTGCCGGTGCTGCTTCTGCCGTCGATATTCATCGGAACCGTGCTGACGCACCTGTGCGGCGGCTCCGCCGGGCGCGAGGGCGCGGCCTTGCAGATGGGCGGCACCATCGGCTACTGGGTGGGTCGGCTGTTCCGCCTTGATGACAGAGACACGCGCACGGCGACGCTGTGCGGCATGGCGGCCTTCTTCTCGGCGCTGTTCGGCACGCCGCTTGCCGCCACGATGTTTGCCATCATGGTCATAAGCGTGGGCAACTTCTATCACACGGCGTTCATCCCGTGCTTTGCGGCCTCCCTCGTGTCCTACGGGATATCCATGTGGCTTGGCGTCGCGCCGACGCGGTTCGCCGTCGCCGTGCCGTCGCTGGCCCCGGCGAATCTTCTTGAGGTGGCCGTGCTGGCCGCGCTGTGCGCATGGGTCTCCGCGATATTCTGCAAGCTTCTCAACTTTACGGAGCGCCGCGCGGCGAAGCTCATCCCCAACGCGTGGCTGCGCGCGGCCGTGGGCGGCTTTGCCATAATCGCGCTGACGCTGATATGCGGTACGACGGACTATAACGGCGCGGGCATGGACGTCATAACCGCCGCCGTGGAGCAGGGCACGGCGAGGCCGGAGGCGTTCATCATGAAGATCATATTCACCGTGATAACGCTGAGCGCCGGATTCAAGGGCGGCGAGGTCGTTCCGTCCTTCTTCATCGGCGCGACCTTCGGCTGCGCGGCGGCCCCGCTGCTGGGTCTGCCCGCCGGGTTCGGCGCGGCGCTGGGGCTGGTCAGCGTTTTCTGCGGCGCGACGAACTGCCCGATGGCCTCCATCTTCCTTTCGATAGAGCTTTTCGGCGGCAGCGGCGTGCTGTACTTCGCGCTCGCCTGCGGCGTCAGCTATATGCTCTCAGGCTACAACGGGCTGTATTCCAGCCAGACCATATTATATTCAAAGCTGAAAGCGCAGTATATAAACGTCCACACGAACGCCTATCATGCCGGGGGCAGCGAGGAAAACCTGCCGCACGTCAAGGGCAGTCTTAAAGAGTGATACGGACAATAGTGCGCATATAAGATATAAAAACGCCGCCGCTTCACATCTGAAGCGGCGGCGAATACGAATATAAACCCAAAAGGAGATATGCGGAATGATACATCTGCTTCTGGCCGTGATATATGCCTCTTTTATCAGCCTCGGCCTGCCGGATTCTCTGCTCGGCTCCGCATGGCCGGCCATGTATCCGCAGCTTGGGGTGCCGGTCTCATACTCCGGCATCGTTTTTATGATAATTTCGGTCGGAACGATAATTTCCAGCCTGCAAAGCGACCGCCTGACCCGGCGCCTCGGCACGGGGAAGGTGACGGCATTCAGCGTCGCCATGACCGCCGCGGCGCTGCTCGGCTTCTCCGTCAGCCATGAGTTCTGGCAGCTCTGCCTCTGGGCCGTGCCATACGGCCTCGGCGCGGGAAGCGTGGACGCGTCCTTGAATAACTATGTCGCCCTGCATTATGAAAGCCGGCATATGAGCTGGCTGCACTGCATGTGGGGCGTCGGCGCGGCGGCAGGGCCTTATATCATGGGCCGCGTCATCACCGGCGGGGGAACGTGGAACGGCGGGTACCGCTGCATCGCGCTGATACAGATCGCACTGACGGCTGTGCTGCTTTTGAGCCTGCCGCTGTGGAAGGGCCGCCCGCAGGCGGAAAATGCGGCCGGGGCCGTGGATGCAAAGTCGCTTTCCGTGCGGGAGGCCGTGAAAAAAAGCGGCGTGAAAAACGTCCTCATCTGCTTTTTCTGCTACTGCGCGCTGGAGCAGACCACCGGCCTCTGGGCAAGCAGCTATCTGACGCTTTATAAGGGCGTTCCGGCGGAGACGGCGGCGTCCTATGCCAGCATGTTTTTCATCGGCATTACCGTCGGGCGCGCGCTGAACGGCTTTGCCGCGATGAAGCTGAACGATGTGCAGATGGTGCGCATGGGTGAGCTTATTATTGCCTGCGGCGTTGCCGTGATGCTTCTGCCGCTGGGCGCGGGGGTCTCCCTTGCCGGGCTTGTTATCATCGGGCTTGGCTGCGCGCCGGTCTACCCCTGCCTCATCCACGCCACGCCGGAGCATTTCGGCGCGGACAGGTCACAGGCGGTCATCGGCATTCAAATGGCCTGCGCCTATGTCGGAACGAGCCTTATGCCGCCGCTGTTCGGCCTGATTGCCGGGCATATCACGGTCGCGCTGCTGCCGGTATATCTGCTTGTCCTGCTGGCGCTGATGAGCGTCATGCACGAGGGGCTTATCCGCAAAACTGCGCATAAATAAGCCGGAAGATCGCTTTTGCGCGGAATGCGTTATTGCAGCTTTTCAAAAAGCTCCTCCGCGCTGTGCACAAGGCAGGATGCGCCGGCCTTTTCAAGCTCCTCCGCGTCGCGGAAGCCCCAGCACACGGAGATGCAGTCCATCCCGGCGTTGCGCGCGGTGGCGATATCGACCTCGGAATCGCCCACATAGACGCATTCGGACTTATCAAGCCCCAGCCGGGCTGCGGCCGTATTCACGGCGTCGGGCGCGGGCTTCCTGCGCACGGCGGCGCTTTCGCCTACGGCGTACTCCAGAAGTCCGGGGAAGAACGCGGCGGCAAGCTCCTGCACGGCGGGGTCGGGCTTGTTGGAAATGACGGCCTGCATGACGCCCGCGGCGCGCAGACGGCGCATAAGCGGCAGTATCCCGTCGTATGGCGCGGTCTTTACGCGGCAGTGCGCGTCGTAATAGGGCTTATAAAACTCCAGCACGCGGAGTATATCCGCCTCCTCCGTTCCGGCGGGAACGGCAAGCTCGATAAGCCGCTTTGCGCCGTTGCCGAGGAAGCCGCGCACCTCCCGCGCGCCGCGCGCGGGATAACCGAAGCGGGCGAGAGAGAAGTTCACCGCATCCGTCAGATCCGAAAGCGTGTCCAGCACAGTGCCGTCCATATCGTATAATACAGCCTTATATTTCATTTCGCGCCTCCCGCAAGTTCTTAAATTGATTATACATCCAATGTCAAGCTTGATATCGGCGTCGAATTATGCTTAAATATGGTGTAGAATCTGATTATCGCACGGGGAGCGGGCAAATGAAATTACGCAATTTGTTGGGCGTGCTTCTGGCGGCCGTTATCGCGGGGGGAATAATGTATTTCATCCTGTCCCGCGGCGGAGGCGAGGACGGCTATGTCACGGCGTGGTACGTCGAGGGCAGCACGGCGGCGGACGGCTTCAAGGCCGCGGTCGAGGATTATAACGCGGGGCTGTCGCGCACGGCGATGCCGGTGAAGCTGACGGGCTTCAAGAATGAAAACGCGCTGGCGGACGCCTTTGAGACGGACACGCCGGATATCCTGCTGTGCGCGCACTACAGGGCCTTTGACATGCACGCGCGCGGCAAGCTGACGGATATAAGCGCCGCGCTTTCCGGCCGCGCGCCGGACTACCCGAAGGGCACGGCCAGCCGCAGCGCCGCGATAGGGAAGAGCTTTTTCCCCATCGGCGCGGATGTGCAGGCGCTGCTGATAAACGAAGCGCTGTGCGATGCACCGGGCTTTGAAACGCTGGAGGCGCTGTGCGCCGCGGCGCGGGAGTATACCGAGGAGATGGGAGAGCCGTTTTTCACGGCGGATTCCTTTGCCGCGCTGTTTTTCACGACGCTTCTGCGCGAGGGGGAGGAGTTCACCGCGCAGGACGCGCCCGGCGCGCGCAGCGAGAACTATATAAAGCTTTATAATCTTCTGGCGGAGGCCGCATATGACGGCGCGCTGACGGCGGCGGATGAGCCGGGCGCGGCGTCGCAGGTCTATGACGGGGCGCTTCCCTGCGCCGTGGCGTCCGTGTCGCAGCTTTCATCGAAGAAGAGCGGCTTCGGCGTATATCCCGTGCCGCCGCTGTCCGCAGAGAGCGACGGGGGAATGCTGGGCGAGGCCGTGGGTCTTGCCGTCACGGCGGGCGGAAGCCGCAGCAAAAGCGACATCGCCGCGTTCGTCACGTGGCTTTTCTCCGGCGGCAGGGATATAAAGCTTGCGCTGCAATGCTCACTCGTTCCGGCGCAGAACGGCACGATAAGCACGCGCGACGCGCGGTGGAGCGCGCTTATGAAGCTCGGCGCGGGGGAGATAATCGCCATGCCGGTCCAGGAGAGCGAGTTTATCGAAAACAGGGCGGCGTTTGAGGCCGAATTCCGGCGAAGCATGGAATTTCTGGCCGGATAAGCGGCGCAACGGCGGCGGAGTGTTGCAAAGCCGCGCGGGAAGTGCTATATTATATTTTATAAGCAATATTTTATACTCAAAATCTTTTAATGAAGAGGTAACCATATGGAAGGCTTCAGAGTTCTTGAAATAAAAAAGAGCGTGTTTGAAAATAACGACCGCGAGGCGGAGCTTCTGCGCGAGGAACTGAAAAAGGACAGGACTTTCCTGCTCAACCTGATGAGCTCTCCCGGCTCGGGCAAGACCACGACGCTCAAGGCGACGATCGCCGCGCTTAAGGACGAGTTCAGAATAGGCGTGATGGAGGCCGACATAGACTCCGACGTGGACGCCGCGACGATAGAAAAGACCGGCGCGAAGGTCATCCAGCTGCACACGGGCGGCATGTGCCACCTCGACGCGGGAATGACGAAGCAGGGCCTTGACGGGCTGGGCGTGGACGATATCGACTTTGCCATCCTTGAAAACGTGGGCAACCTTGTGTGCCCGGCGGAGTTCGACACGGGTGCGGTCAAGAACGCCATGATCCTCTCCGTTCCCGAGGGAGACGACAAGCCCCTGAAGTACCCGCTGATGTTCTCTATCTGCGACGTGCTGCTCATCAACAAGATAGACGTCATGCCGTACTTCGACTTTGACCTTGAGGCGTGCAAGAAGTATGTGCGCCGCCTCAACCCCAACATGAAGATAATCCCCATCTCCGCCAGAAACGGCGACGGCATTGCCGAATGGGCAGACTGGCTGCGCACGGAAATAAAGGCGTGGAACCAGGGCTGAACCTGAAAATCGAGGTTGTCGGAAAAGTGGCGCTGCCGCTTTGTTCGAGAAAAAAACCGCTTTCATCCGAAAGCGGTTTTTTGACGTCCACTTTTTGTAAATATCAACAAAAATTGAGGGCGTTTTTTTGCGCAAAATGCTGCGGCTGTATGATTCTGCTAGTTTTATTTATAGACTTTTCTTAATTTTAGCTATATAATATTAATGTTATGGTAACTAGTATGTACCCTTGTCGCTAATGGAGCTGGAGGTATTATGCGGAACATTCTCGGAGTATTCAAGTATGATATCAAGACGCTTAGCCGTCATTTCTTTGCCATGGCCGTCGCCGTGGCTATATGCCTGCTGCCAAGCCTTTACGCGTGGCTGAACATCTATTCCAACTGGGATCCCTACGGCAACACCGGCAACGTATCCATTGCGCTGGCCTCAATGGACAAGGGCTACGTCACGGAGAAGGGCGAGGTCGTCAACAAGGGGCAGGAGGTGCTGGACGACCTGCGCGAGAGCACCGCGATAAACTGGGTGTTCCTCGACAGCGAGGAGGAGGCCGTCAACGGCGTGTACTCCGGCAAGTACTATGCCGCAGTCGTCATTGACGAGGACTTCTCCTACAACATGTTCAACATGCTGACGGAGTGGACGGGCAAGCCCAGCATTACATATTACGAAAACGCGAAGAAAAACGCCGTTGCGACGAAGATAACCGATACCGCCGCGGGCAACGTCAAGGCGTCGATCAACGAGGCGTACCTTGAGGTCGTCATAAGCACCGTCATGGAGTCGGCCAACCGCATTGCCGACGATATCACCGGCGACGACCCGGCGGGCAGTCTGCGCAGCATACTTGAGCAGTCGATAGTGACGCTGAACGCCTGCAACCGGATGATGGATTCCTTCGGCGCCGCCGTCGCGGGGACGAACCTGCCGCAGGTGGATACGCAGCGCCTTGATGAGATAATCATGACCATCAATGAAAAGCTGCCCGACGGAAGCACTCTCCGCCAGACCGTGGCGGAGGTCAGCATGAAGATAAACGAGAACGCGGAGAAGGTCGAGAATGCACTGCGCGTGCTTGAAAACGCCACCGTCGATACGAGCGGCGTCGCCGCGGCAAATCAGGTCATCGCCGGAAGCGCCGCGTCCTATGAGGAGATAGCAAAGCTTCTGGAGGAGATGGCGGCCGACGCGCCGACGTCAGACACGCGCGCATATATAGAGAGCATGGCTTCCGTCGCGCGGGAGACGAGCGGCTGGCTTTACAAGCTTTCCGAGACGGAGATCGCCGACACGGCCATAAACGGCGCGGTGGATTCATTGAAGACCCTCGTCAAGCTCAACCAGTCCTTCATCCCGTGTCTTGACGACATAAGCATTCAGGTGGAGTCCACTTTCTTAAGCGTTGCCGACATGCTGGACGACGCGAAGATAATGCTCAACGACGTGCACCAGCTCAAACAGGCGGCGGCGAACGTGAAGGCCGCGGGCGCGGACACGCTTAGCATACTCAAGCCCGCCGGTACGCGCGTGGCAAGCTCGCTTGCGGACGCGCTGCATAAGCTGGAGACCCTCAACGGCGAGGATTACCTCAAGGCGCTGCTGGAGATACTCGGCGGAAGCCCGATACTCTACGGCGAGTATTTCGCGCAGGTCGTGCAGACGACCGTCACGCCGGTGTACCCGATAGCCAACTACGGCTCCGCGATGGCGCCGTTCTACACTGTGCTGTCGATATGGGTCGGCGGCGTCATGCTGGGCGCGATATTCAAGGCGCACGCGCGGCACGACGGGCTGGTAGACCCCAAGCCGCACGAGCTTTACTTCGGGCGCTATCTGCTGTTCTTCTTCCTCAGTCAGATACAGACGGCCATAATCATCACGGGCGATCTGTTCCTGCTGAAGATACAATGCCTGCATCCGGGGCTTTTGTACCTGTGCGGCGCGGTCACGAGCTTCACGTTCAGCCTTTTGATATACTCGCTGGCCGTATCCTTCGGCGACGTGGGCAAGGCCATCGTCGTCGTGGTGATGGTATTGCAGATCGCGGGCTCCTCGGGTACGTTCCCGATAGAGCTTCTGCCGGAGATATTCCAGAAGATATACCGCTTCTTCCCCTTCCCCTACGCCATAGACGCGATGCGCGAGTGCATATGCGGCGTTTACGGCAGCACCTATGTCGTGAAGCTGGGCCAGCTTCTGATATTCGCTGTCGTCGCGCTGGGCATCGGGCTTTTCGCGCGCCGCCCGTTCATCGGCGTGAACGAGTTCATGGAAGAGCGGCTGGAAGAGACGGAAATGTTCTGAGGGAGGTGTGCCGGTTATGCAGGAGAGCAATTATCATGAAATGTATGACCGCCTTGTGGAAGAGGTCACGGCTCTGCACCAGGCGAATCAGCGGCGTATACACAAGGGCCTTTGGGGCATGATCATCGTGCTGGTGCTATACCTTGTGCTTCTGTTCGTGACGAACGGGTCAAAGGTCATAATACTGCTGCTGTGGATAATGACGATGTTCGCACTTGCGGCGTATCTTATTTCACTGGAGTATCTGAACTTCGAGCTTGAAAAGAAGCTCAGGCACATCACGCAGATGGAGCACGACTTCGGCCGCAGCGCCGCAGACGTGGTGGCGGAGGAAAATCTGGAGAAGCTGCGCGGCTTTATCGCGGCCTCGCCGTCGCTTGCCGGGATAATAGTTGACAGGATAGAGGCGGCGCAGGCGAAGGCGGCAGAAAACGCCGCGCACGCTGCCGAAGCGGAAGAGATAACTGCGGCGGAAGAGCCGCAGGAGACGCCGTTCACGCAGGAGGAGCCGCAGCCCGCCTATGCATCCGCGGAGTATGAGGCGGACGTTATAGAGACGGCGGAAGCTGCGGAAGAGGAAACATATACCGCAATAACGGAAGAGGAGCCAAGCGCCCCTGCCGCGGCGGAGGAAGCATATGCCCCGGCCATGCCGGAGGAGAGCGAAGCTGCGGTGAATACGCCGGATGAGACGCAGGATGCGCCCGCGGCGTCCGGCGAGGGCGAGAAGAAAGAAGAAGCGGAGGTATGCGTATGAGAAACATATTCGGCATATTCCGCTGCGATGTGCGCAGGATAACGGCAAGCGTCGTATCGGTCATCGTTATAATCGGCCTGTGCCTCGTTCCGTGCCTGTACGCGTGGTTCAACATCATGTCCAACGCCGACCCCTACGGCCCGGCGTCCACGTCGAACATAAAGGTCGTCGTGGCGAATGAGGACGAGGGAAGCGAGCTTCTCGGGCTGCACTTCAACATCGGCGACATGGTCGTGGACGGCATTTCCGCGAATGATCAGATGGGCTGGTGCTTTGTGGACACGCGCGAGGAGGCCATGGACGGGCTTTACGCCGGTGATTACTACGCCGCGCTTATAGTGCCGAGCGACTTCACGAAGGACTTCCTCAGCATCCTTGACGGTGATCTTATACACCCCGAGGTCGAATACTACGAAAATGAGAAGAAAAACGCCATTGCCCCGAAGATAACGGGCAAGGCCAAGACGGCGGTGCAGGAGCAGATAAACAGCACCATCGTGGAAAAGGTCGCGGACGTCATAAACACCGTAAGCTCCATATTCAAGGCCATGGGGCTTGACGCGGACGACGTGGCGGAGGGGCTGACGCGCTCAATGAACAACGCGTGCAATAAGCTCGATCAGCTCTGCGCGCTTTTGCAGTCTGTGCAGACGCTGGCCGGAGAGACGCAGAACCTTCTTGACGTCGTCACGGTGACGATAGATGACGCGGGGCAGGTCCTCGCCGACGGAAGCAGCGTCACGCGCGGCGTCGGCAACACCGCAGGCGCAATATATGACGCCTCGTCCACCATGCAGGAGAACTTCGCAACCGCGCTTGACGATATAGACAAGAACATCGCGGAGCTTATGGATCTGCTGCGCAACTGGACGGGCAACACCGCGGGGAAGGACAGCATCCTTGCCTATCTTGACGCCGCGGACGCGAACCTCGCCGCCGTTTCGCCGCTGGATGCGTCCGTGCCGGAGCTTTTGATCGCCGACGCCGTGAGCCGGACGAACAGCCTCAGAACGCTTGCAAATTCCATTGACAGCGCCAACGTCCGCAGTCAGTTCACAGCCGACGCGGATACGCTGAGCGCGGACATGATAAGCTCTGCAAACTACGCCGCGGACCTTGCCAACGCGCTGAACACCGCGGCGGCGCAGGCGGCCAATATCTATAACGACATATCCTACGGCGATGCGGATCAGGCATACTACGACCTTGACGCGCTGGTGTCCACGCTTGACTCCGCCGGACTCAGCACGTACCTCAACGACGATTATTCCTACGCCGCCGGGATAGAAAGCAGCCTCGCCGCGGCGCAGAACGACGCCGCGATGCAGTACGCAAGCACGCTTTATGACGACCTTCTCGCCAAGAGCGCGGAGCTTTCAAGTGCCTCGTCCTATCTCGACGGCGCGGCGCAGAACGTGTCCGCCGCCTCACAGGCCGCGGCGGGCTACGCCGGTGCGGATAACCTCTATCAGCAGACGCTCGACCTTATAGACAGCATTGAAAATTCCCTCAACGTGCTGTACGACGCGGCGAACACCGCGGCGGTGAAGGCGCAGATAAAGGTCACGCTCGACGCGGTGGCAAAGCTCAGGAACGCCATTGCCACGACGGGCGACGCGGGCAATGTGGATAACTTCCTCACCCAGGCCGAGGAGATACGCCGCCAGCTTCGTGAAATAGCGCTGCTGCTCAACGGCAGCGTCAATGACCGCCTCCAGAACGCCGCGCAGCGCGCGCAGGACGCGATGGAAAGCCTCAGCGGCATCATGGACTCCGGCACGGCCAGCATGAGCGACCTTGCCGCCACGGTGCAGCGCTACAGCGTGGCCATGGGCGACGCGCAGCTCACGCTTGAAGAGGCGCAGAAGCTCGCCGCGGAGGTCAACACCTATGTGCGCGGCATGGCGGAGGACGTCCGCCGCATGGTGGACAGCGAGGCCTTCCGCCAGCTCATGGACATTTTGGAGAACAACCCCGACGGGCTTGCGGATTATCTCGTCTCGCCCACGGATATGCGCACGGTCATCGTGTATGAGATCGCGGACTACGGCTCGGCCATGTCGCCGTATTATATCATGCTGGCGCTGTTCGTCGGCTCGCTGCTGACGGCGGCCATGATAAAGCCGCAGATACCCTATGCCGAGTATGAGGACGCGCCGCAGATACAGCGCTACTTCGGGAGGCTGATCCTGTTTTTGTGCATCGGGCTTTTCCAGGCGCTGGTCACGGCGCTCGGCTGCCTGTGCTATGTGGATATCCAGTGCGTCAGTCCGGCGCTGTTCATCCTCGGCTGTATGCTCATCTCGCTGAACTTCGTGATGATGAACTATTCGCTGGTGTACGCGCTTGACAACATCGGCCTTGCGGCGTCCGTCATCATCATGGTCATTCAGGTGGCCGGCTCCGGCGGCTCCTACCCGATACATGTTCTGCCGCAGATATTCCAGGATCTCTACGACTTCATGCCCTTCCACTACGGCATGGACCTCATCCGCGAGACCATAGGCGGCTTCTATCAGGGCACCTATGCCCGCTGCGCGCTGATACTTCTGGGCATGTGCGTGCTGTTCTTCGTGATAGGCATCACGCTTTACTACCCCGCGCGCAAGCTAAACCAGATCATCGCGGGTATTGATCGTGGCCCTTACAGCCAAGCATCTCCCTGTCCGGGAGATGCTTTTTTGTTTGTAGAATTTTTATTGCTTTTTCTGTGCAAATTCACGGAATGTTTACCCCAAACAGTGGACGCAGCGTTGTTTTTATGGTATACTATATCGGTTAAAGTGGGGAGGTATGGGATAAATGCGTGTTTTGGGCATCGACCCGGGCTACGCCATTGTGGGCTGGGGTGTTGTCGAATACATCGGCAACCGCTTTGCGCCCATCGGCTACGGGGCTGTCATTACCGAGAAGGACACCCCGTTTGAACAGCGCCTTGTTGAAATATACGAGGGCGTGCTGGATATCTGCAAGCGCTATCAGCCCGAGGCCCTCTCCATCGAGAAGCTGTACTACCAGCACAACCAGACCACCGTCATCGGCGTGGCCGAGGCGCGCGGCGTCATCCTGCTGGCGGCGGCGCAGGCGGGCATCCCCATCTACGAGTACACCCCCATGCAGGTAAAACAGGCCGTTACCGGCTACGGCAAGGCCGTGAAAAAGCAGGTGCAGGAGATGACCCGCATCCTGCTGCATCTGCCCGCCATCCCGAAGCCCGACGACACCGCCGACGCGCTGGCGATGGCCATCACCTTCTGCCACACCAACGGCAGCCAGCTCAACCGCTTTGTACGGCGTGTGCCGGGGCCGATTTGAGGTTGTTATTATGATATACAGCTTAACCGGAAAGATCATCAAAAAGACCCTGAACGCTGTGGTCATCTGCTGCGGCGGCGTGGGGTACTACGCCCAGTGTCCGGCCAGCGTGGCCGGTGCGCCGCCCGGCGTGGGGAACGAAGCCACCATCTATACGGTGATGAACGTCACCGAGAACGATGTCAGCCTCTACGGCTTTGCCAGCGAGGAGCAGCAGGCCTGTTTTGAGCTGCTCACCTCGGTGTCGGGCGTGGGCGCGAAAGTGGGGCTTGCCATCCTGAGCGTCATGGAGCCCGACCGTGTGGCGCTGGCCATCTCGGCGGGCGACCACAAAGCCTTCAAGGCCGCGTCCGGCGTCGGCCCCAAGCTGGCCCAGCGCATCGTACTGGAACTGAAAGATAAGGTCGCCAAAGGCTTTGCCGCCGGCATCGACCTGGAAAACGTGGCAGGCGCTGCTTCGGACACCGCCGCCGCACAGGGGGCAGGACAGGCCATCGCCGCGCTGGTGTCGCTGGGCTACAGCCAGAGCGAAGCCGCGCTGGCCGTCTCCAAGATCGACGGTACGCTCCCGGTGGAAGAGATCATCAAGCTGGCCCTGCGGGGCATGGCAGGCAGGAGGTAATCCATGCAGGACGAAACCGCGCTCTATGGCGCAAAAATGATGCAGCCGGGCCTGACCACGGCGGACAACGAGGAAAACAGCCTCCGTCCCCAGCATCTGGAAGACTACATCGGTCAGGACAAAGTCAAGCAGAACCTGAAGATCTATCTGGAAGCGGCCAAGCGCCGCGGCGAGCCGATGGATCACATCCTGCTCTACGGCCCGCCGGGTCTGGGCAAAA
>URPU01000011.1 GCA_900549865.1 uncultured Eubacteriales bacterium | reverse complement strand
GTGACCACCTATGAAAATCCATGCGAGATTTTTGAAGGTGGTATTTTTGCGCCCAAATTTGCAGAAAAGGAGGTAGAAAAGTGCATCGTAAACGGGGAAAAGAAGTCTGTTCCTCGCATCAGATCCGCAATTCCGTTATTGAGGAGTTCCTGCTGGACGGCATCTGCAATGTAACCGCCTATGTGTGTGAGCACGAGGAGGAGTTCGTGGAAATGGTCACAAAGTTGTCCAAATCCGAAACCGAAAAGACGCTCCGAGACGAAAAACGGGAGCTGGAGCAGTCTCAGACACGGATTTACAAGCTCGATACCATCATTCAGCGGCTCTATGAGGATAATGTCGAGGGCAAGATATCCGATGAGCGTTTTGTCAAGGTGTCCCAAAGCTATGAAACGGAGCAGAAAGCACTGGAAGAAAGCATCACGGCGCTTCGCAGTAATATTTCCGCTCGACAAGAGAATCGTGTGAATGTGGATAGCTTCATTGCTCTTGTACGAAAGCATACAGACATCCGTGAATTGAATGCAGAGATCATAAGGGAATTTGTTGAGCGTATTGAAGTTTTCCAGGCTGAACGTATATGCGGCAAGAAGGTGCAGAAGTTCAGAATCGTATGGAATTGTATCGGCTCATTCAATCCACCACAACCTAGAGACAAAGGAAAAACGGCATAGCCGCATGAAACGACTATGCCGATATTTCCGGGATTACGAAATCCCTAAGCTGCACCCGCCATTCGGCGGGCCTCCATCCAGCATGTCAAAAAAGCCTCGCAGAGTTTCGCGTCCGCAGACGCGAAAGCAGTATGATCCGTTTTCTGCCGCGACATGTGCGTGGCAGAAAACACTTTGCGCGGAGTGAGCGTCGAATTGTCCGCTATCAGCGGACAACAGAGGCGCAGAACGCAGCGAAGCTTTCTCGAAAAAGTGGCTTTGCCGCTTTTTCGACAGATTCAGTACTTATACACCGGGATGCCCAGCATGTGCGCCGCGGCCTCAAGCGCGGCGGCGCGGCGGCCCTTTATGACCGCGTAGTGCGGCTCGAAGCCCGCCTTCACGCTCTCCTCGACTATCTCGCGCACACTGTTGTCCGTCTTTACGACGATGGACGTGCCGATGAACTGCTTGGGCTTGTCCAGCGCCTCGCCCTCAAGGATGAAGAAGCGGAACGACCCGTCCGGCTCACGCCCCACGCGGAACACCGTTGCCTCCGGAAAGGCCTCGCAGCCGAAGTCCATCGCCGGGCCAATCTTGCGGTTGGGGTGTACCCCGACGACCGCGCCTGTGTCGTGTCGCGCGAGGGAGCATGCCGCCGCGCCGCAGTGCCAGAAGGTCAGCGTGTTCTCTCCTTCGTCGAGAGAGACGGGATCGCCGAAGAACACCGGTTCGCCCGAAAGCTGCATTCCCATCCACATCGACAGCGCCCCGTATATGTCCGCCTCGCATGCCGCCGCCACGCCCATGTCGTTGAGCATCGACAGCACCGCGCATACAGGTGTGCCGAACGCCGTGAAGAAGTCCGGCCAGCAGCGGGAGGCCAGCGCGCCTATCCCGTTTTTCTGCACGTAGTCGGAATATGCCTTCAGAAGCCGCGCATGGTCTGCGCGGTTGCGCTCCGGTGTGTGCTCAAGTCCGCACATCGCCTCTTCCGAGCGCGCCAGATACTCCGCGCATTCTTCGTCGGTGAAGCCCTTCGCGTTGTCGATAAGCTCGCGCGCCTCTATCGACTCAAGCTCCACCCCGAAAACGCTCATCAGCTCCGCGTCCAGCGCGCGCCCGAAGCCGAAGCCCTGCGGCGTGTGCCCGACGGCGGACATTTTAAGCGTGCGCATGTTCTTTATCAGCTCCGCCGCCGCGGTGCACGCAGCTATCGCGCCGCGCACGCGCTCCTCATCCGGCGCGCCGAAGACGTATTCAAACCGCCGCCCGTCGAATGCACGCATCGCATTTGCCGCGGAGTACGCCCCCGTCAGGGAGTTCAGGCGCAGCCGCCCTCCGTCTATCACAGGCTCCCGCAGCGTCCACAGCAGGATGGGGCACTTCACGCGGCGCAGAACGGCGGAAATATACGCGGAGTTTGCAAAGGTCAGATTCTGAAAAACGACGAGATCCGGCTCGACCGAGCTTACAAACGCGTCCAGCGCGTCGATGCTCAGCAGCATGTCGTCCGGCACGGCAAAGCGCCCGTCAATGCCGCGCAGCAGCTTTACGGATGCCTCGAACTGCGCCTTCGCGCTTTCCAGATGAAACGTCGGCACGCCTGCCGGAATGTAAACGGGGGTAAAAGCTTTCATCGCACACCTCGCAAGTAATTAGTATTTGGTATTTAGTATTTGGTATTTATTAAACTCTTTTAATAATCATAGCGCCGGTACTGGGATATGTCAACAAAAATATAAATTTGTTTTGTACAAGTTTCTATATTGACAAAGTGCGGTTCAGGGATTAAGATTTATTTGGTTAAACCTTTTAATTAAAACGGGAGGATACTGACCTTGAACTGTGATCTTAGAGAAAAATGCAAGAACATCCGCTGCGATATCATGACCTGCATCGGGCATCTGGGCGTGGGGCATATAGGCGGCTGCCTGTCCATAGTGGAGCTTCTGGCGGTGCTGTACTTCCAGGAGATGAACATCGACCCGGCGAACCCCAAAATGCCCGGCCGCGGCAGACTCGTCTGCTCGAAGGGACACGCCGGCCCCGCGGTGTACGCCACGCTTGCCAACCGCGGATATTTTGACAAGAAGGAGCTGCTCACGCTCAATGAGGGCGGCACGCATCTGCCCAGCCACTGCGACATGAACCTCACTAACGGCATAGATATGACCACCGGCAGTCTCGGACAGGGCTTCTCCTGCGCCGTGGGCGTGGCTCTCGGCTCAAAGCTTGAAGACGACGGCGCGACGATATACACCATCGTCGGCGACGGCGAGTCTCAGGAGGGGCAGGTCTGGGAGGCGGCAATGTTTGCCGCGGCAAAGGGCCTTGGCAACCTCGTCGGCTTCACCGACTACAACAAGCTTCAGATAGACGGCACCGTCGCGCAGGTGAACGATATCGCCCCGCTTGCCGACAAGTGGGCGGCATTTGGCTGGAACGTCATCGACGTGGCCAACGGCAACGATGTTGACGAGGTCTCTGCTGCCGTCAAGCAGGCGAAGCTCAACCGCGCCACCGGAAAGCCGACCATGGTCATCCTCAACACGCTCAAGGGCTGCGGCGTGAAATGGATAGAGGAGCTTGGCGCGGGCAACCACAACACCAACGTCAGCGAGGAGCAGGCGAAAGCCGCCATCGCCGAGATCAGGGAGGGCTGAGAATATGGAAATGAGAGCTGTTTATGCCGAGTGCCTGACGGAGCTTATGACCCGCGACAGGCATGTGTGCGTCCTCGACGCGGACCTCGCCAAGGCGAGCGGCACGCGCGCCCTGTATGAGCGCTTCCCCAACCAGATGTTCGACTGCGGCGTTGCCGAGCAGAACATGGCATCCATCGCCGCCGGCCTTGCAAGCTACGGCTTCAAGCCCTATATCGAGAGCTTCACCCCCTTTGCCACGCGCCGCATCTGCGACCAGATCGCGATCTCCATCTCCTACGCCAAAAGCAACGTCAAGATCGTCGGCACCGACCCCGGCATCTCGGCGGAGCTCAACGGCGGCACGCATATGAGCATGGAGGATATCGGCGTTCTGCGCTCCATCCCCGGCGTCGTGATATTTGAGCCCGTGGACGAGGTCCAGCTTCGCGCCGCCATGCCCGTGATATACGCGCATAACGGCCCCGTGTACATCCGCCTCTTCCGTAAGGAGCTTCCGCGCGTGTTCAATGACGATTATAAGTTTGACCTTTTCAAGGTCGATACCCTGCGCAAGGGTACGGACCTGACGGTGTTCGTCTCCGGCTTCATGACAACGGACGCGCTCGCCGCCGCGGAAAAGCTTGCCGCCGAGGGTATATCCTGCGAGGTCGTCAATGTCCACACCATCAAGCCCATCGACCGCGATGGCGTCATCGCCGCCGCGAAGAAGACCGGCGCCGTGCTGACGGTTGAAAACCACAACGTCATCGGCGGGCTGCATTCCGCAGTGCTCGAGGCACTGGCGGAGGAGAAGATACCCGCATGCGCCGTCGGCGTGCAGGATCGCTTCGGCGAGGTCGGCAAGATGCCGTATCTGCGCGAGGTCATGGGTCTGACTGTTGATAATATAGTCGCAACGGCGAAAAAGGCCGCTGCACTCAAGTGACGTCAAAGGAGAAGAAATATGAAAATAGCTATTGGCAGCGATAAATCCGGCTTCGCCGTGAAGGAAGCCCTCAAGGCGTATCTTGCCGAGTCCGGCGTCGAGTTTGACGACCTCGGCACGCAGGATCTTGACCACGTCATGCCCTACTACGCCGTCGCAAATAAGGTCGCCCCGCTGGTGCAGCAGGGCGAGTATGACAAGGCAGTGCTCATCTGCGGCACGGGCGCTGGGATGAGCGTCGTGTCCAACAAGTTCAAGGGCGTTTATGCCGTCGCCTGCGAGGGCGTTTACTCTGCGAAGATGGCGCGCGCCATCAATAACGCCAAAATCCTCTGCATGGGCGGCTGGATCGTCGGCCCCGAAATGGCCGTGGAAATGGTCAAGACCTTCCTTTCGACCGAGTGGTGCCAGGATCTTGAGGACTGGCGCAAGGAGAATATGAAGAAGTTCTCCGCGCAGGTCGCGGCTATCGAGGACGCAATATATGATAAGTGATTTTGTCTACTCCCAGCCCGTTAAGATATACTTCGGCGCGGGCCAGTTCAAAAAGCTGGGCGATGTGCTGGCGGAGCTTGGGCTGCGCCGCGGCGTCATCGTCTGCGGGCGGCATTTTGCGCCGCGCGCGCAGGAGCTTGCCTCCTCGCTCGACGGCGTGTGCGCCGTGTTCGGCGCGGTCGAGCAGAACCCCCAGCTATCCGGCGTTGTTGAGACCGTCCGCCTCGTGCGCGAGTATGATGCCGACGTGATAATCGGCATCGGCGGCGGCAGCTCTATAGACACGGCGAAGTTCGCCGCCGCGATAACGCTCGACGGGGGCGAGGCGGAGGAGTATTACAGCGGCGCGCGCCCCTTCCCGGAAAAGCGCCTGCCGGTCGTTGCCGTGCCCACCACTGCCGGCACCGGAAGCGAGGTCACGCAGGTATCTGTCATCAGCCATGGCACGGAGAAAAAGACGATAAATAACCCCGCTTTCATGCCGCGCGCTGCCATCGTTGACCCGGAGCTGTGCATGAGCGTGCCCCCGCGCACGACGATGAACACCGGGCTTGACGCGCTTGCCCACGCCCTTGAAGGCTTCTGGAGCGTGCATCATCAGCCCATCTGCGAGCTTATGACCGCCGAGGCCATCCGCCTCATTCTCGCCAATCTCGAGACCGCTTACCGCGACGGCAGCAACGCCGATGCGCGCAGCGCGCTTTCATATGCGGCGCTGCTCGGCGGGCTCGCTTTCGCCCTGCCCAAGACCGCGGCCAGTCATGCGTGCAGCTACCCCCTGTCGGAGGATTATCATCTTCCCCACGGTGAGGCGTGCGCATTCACGCTCGACAGCCTCGTGCGCATAAACGCCGACGCGCGGCTTGAGGCGCTTTGCCGCCGCGCCGGGCTCAGCGGAACGGAGGAGCTTGCCTCCCGCATCGCCGGGCTTAAGAAGCTCGGCGGCCTGCGCACCCGGCTCAGCGAGCTGGGTGATGTCGATATGGACAAGCTCGTGCATGACTGCGCGGTGCATCCGCTCATGAACAACAACCCCGTGCATATGGACGAGGACGCCCTGCGGGCGATGTTTGAAGCGCTGCGATGAATGTGAAGCTCAAAAGCGCCCTGATGATCGGCGGCATGGTGCTCTCGTGGTCGGTATACTACACGGTGTCCAAGCTCCTTGTCGATGCCACGGGCTCCGCCGCGCTGTCCGGGATGCTGCTGCGCCTTGCGGCGCTGGTGTTCCTCACGGTGCAGCTTTACGAGGACCATACCTTCGGCACGCTTATACGCCAGGGGAAAAAGCAGCTCATCGCGCTTATCTCCATCGGCGTGTTCGGGTTTCTTCTTGATCTCTTTGCAAATCTGGGCTATGCCGGCGGCTCCTTGAGCACCGGCACAGCCCTTTTGAAAACCGATGTGCTTATGGTGAACCTTGCGACCGTGATAATTTACCGCAAGAAGCTCTTCGCGTCCGATTGGGCGGGCACACTCGTTATGATCGGCGGGGTGCTGCTCGTTCTGGGCGTAGATTTCCGCGGCATACGCTTCAACCCGACGGACCTCTTCTTCATCCTCAGCGCTATGTGCGTCACGGTGAACGCGTTCATCATCAAAAACGCGCAGGAGAACTATCACGAGGACGCCGACACGATATCCTACTATAATAATTTCGTCGTCCTGCTGCTTTTCAGCAGCACCGCGGCGCTGACGGGGGCCGTTTCGCCCTCCGCACTGCGCCTGACGCCGTTCATGTGGGGCATGGTCGCCCTCGGCGGGCTTGCGCAGACGGGCATTTACTTCTTCTATTACCGCAATCTCAAGCATTATGAGGTGTGGGTCGTGAAGCTGTATCTGCTGCTCATGCCGGTGGTAAGCTGCTTTATCGGCGTATTTTTCCTCAACGAGGAGTTGACAGGGCGCAAGCTGCTTGGTATATTTACCGTGTTGTGTGGCGCGGTGCTGATACTGCTGCGCGGCAGAATAAACAGGAAAAGCATTCAGCCTGCGGGCTGAGCATGGATGGACGGGTGAGCGATGATATATGAAGGCGACAATATGATGGGCATCAAGCGCACGAACAGGAGCGCCGCGCTGCGGCTTCTGCATGAGCGCGGCAGCATGTCGCGCAAGCGCCTTGCCGAAAGCACGCGGCTCACCCCCGCCGCGATAACCAAGATCGTCGGTGAGATGATCGCTGAGGGGCTTGTCTGCGAGGGCAGCCCCGTGCCCAGCAGCGGCGTCGGTCGCCGTGAGGTCACGGTCGAGTTGAATTCCCGCGCCCGCTGCGCGCTCGGCGTGCTCATAAATCTGCGTCAGGCCATCCTGTCCGCCGTCTGGCTCGACGGGGCCGTGATATTTTCTGAGGAGATCGCGCTTGAGCCGCATTGTGATGCTGAGCAGACAGTGCGCCGCCTCTCCGCGCGCCTTATGGAGCTTGCGGCGGAAAACAAGCTCAGAAATGAGCTTATCATCGGCCTCGGCATTGCCATCCGCGGCATCACCTCGCCGGATGGCCGCGTCATGCGCAACAGCTTCGGCGCGCTCGACGCGAAGAATTTTCCGATTTGCGCCCGCTTTGAGGAGCTTACCGGGCTTCCCTGCGTGATGTCCAACAACGTCCGCGCGCTCTTTGCCGCGCAGATGTTCAAATCAAGAGACGACGACCTCACTTCGCAGTTTTTCCTGCGGTGTGAATACGGTATCGGCGCTTCGCTGTCGATAAACGGCCACATCTGGCGCGGCAGCAGCGAGCAGTGCGCCGAGATAGGGCATATCCCGGTTATAAAGCGCGGCGGCAAGCCCTGCTCCTGCGGGAAAAGCGGCTGTCTGGAGACCATTGCCTCTCCCACGGCCATACTCAGCGGCGCGCTTGCGCTGCTCTCGCCGGAAAGGACCCCTGTGCTGTGGAATATCTGCAAGGGGCGCAGCGCTGATGAAATAACCATAGAGGATGTGTTTGACGCCGCGCAGAACGGCGATCAGGAGGTGGCGCAGCTCGTGGATAACGCAATAGCGGCGCTGGCCTCCGCGCTGAAAAGCGTTATCTATACTCTTGACCCCGGCAAGCTCGTGCTTTACGGCAGGATGTTTGAAAACCCGTATTATCTCACAAAGCTCATGGCGGAGATGCGCGAGGGGGTCGATTCCGGGCATAACATCCCCATTGAGAAGAGCCGCTATAACCAGACGCTTGAAAACTCCGCGGCCGGCCTTCTCATGGTGGAGAGTTTTTTTGAAGCAGGAGGTATCGTTTGATGAATATCCTCAAAGACCTTGCGGCGAAGAATCCCGGCCTGCCGCTTTATGACGTGCATGACGCCGCGTTTGCCCCGTATGGCAGGGTGCTCTTGCTTGGCGATACGTCCGCGCTGCATGAAGCCATGCTCGCCTCGCCCATACCCGAAAGCGGCAACTGCTACGTTGCATCGGACGGCGCGCTGATGGCGCTTAACGAAACGGAGAGGATTAAAACCTCCGTTTTCGGCGGTATGCCCGTTCAGGCGGGGTACTGCAACGGCCATGGATTCACGCTCAATGCCGAGGAATATCACCGGTGCAGCGAGGTGAATTATACGACGACGGGGCTTGTGCTCCTTCTCGCCTTACCGGAGGACGTCGTCTCGCGCACGCTGGACAGCCGCCGCGTCGCCGGCTTCTATCTTCCGCCTGACACCCTGGTCGAGATATATCCCCGCGTGCTGCATTTTGCGCCCTGCCGCATAAGCAGCTGCGGCTTCAATTGCCTCGTCGTGCTCACGGAGGGAACAAATTCCCCGCTTGACGCGGTCGATACCTCGCTCCCCGGCGAGGACGGAATGCTCTGGATGCGCAATAAGTGGCTCCTTTGCCACGCGGATTCCCCGCAGGCAGAGAAGGGCGCTTTCGTCGGCATAGAAGGGGAGAATATAGCGCTGAATATCTGACGCTGTGAATACAGACATGATAAAAAGCTGGTGCGGCCATATGACCGCACCAGCTTTTTGCGCTTATCTCAGCAACTTTTCGTATGTAAAGCTTCCGGCAGCGCCCCTCATAAGCAATAAGTCAAGCGTCGCCAGAACAGCGCCCACGCCCCAGAGAAGCCCTGCGCTTATCAGAAGAATGCCTGTGAACTGCCCGATGAGCAGCGCGAGTATCGGGAAAACCAGAAACACGGCTCGCTGCTGCGCTTCCTCAATGGTCTGCGCCTTTGCGGAGCTGCGCACGGTCACGGCGATAGCGATAATGGATATCGCCGGGGCGATAAGAAGCATGATCGCCAGCCAGCTTGAAGAGGGGAGTATTGCCTTGCCGGTCAGAAGGAATACTTCCAGCTCCAGCACCAGCATCATCGCGGCGAATGAGATATACGAAACCATCATCCCGACAGAAAACCCGGCCAGTATCTTGGCCTGAAACATCTGCTTCAGCGACAGCGGGGAGTAAAGCAGCGTCTCAAGTGTGTGCTTTTCCTTTTCGCCCACAAAGGAGCTTGCCGCCATGACGGACGACGCCATTATCGGTATCATCAGGAAAAAGACCGGCATGATGTTGTTCAGTATAAGCCCGAATATCCGCTGCTGCTGACTGTGCGCCCCGTTGTCCGCAGGCAGCATATCCAGAATTTTTTGAAAATCCGAAGCGGCGTCGGGGGCAAACGCCGTCACCAGCACAAAAATAGACGGCAGAACAATGGTAAGCGCAAGCGGCACAATGAGAAGGACCGCGAAAACCTGCTTGTTTAATGTAACACCGCGGATATCCTTTTTTGTCACGGCGAGTTGTCTTACGTTCATGACTGTTCACGCTCCGTTTCTTCATGTGCGCTGTCGATAAGGGAAAAATATATCTCTTCCAGCGACATCTTTTCCTCCGACATGTGGTACAGATCGCCGCCCGCCTCCACGATCCTCTTCACAATCTGCGGGATCTCATTTTCCGCAGCCGCGTCGATCTCATAGATGTGCTCTCCGATTTCCCTGTACGCCATGCCCTCCGGCATCCGGCTTGCCTTTACCTGCACCTTCGTGTTCCGGCAAACCATGGCGCGAAGCTGCGCGAGATTTCCCGCAGCGAATAAATGTCCCTTATTCATAAGCCCGTATGTCGTGCATATCTCCTGCGCATAGCGAAGCTGATGCGTGCAAAGGAATACCGTGGTTCCCTCGGCGGCCTGCTCTTGGATGAGCGAATTCACGTTCTGTGCGCTCTCCGGGTCAAGGCCGGAGGTCGGCTCATCCAGAAACAGCACCTGCGGCCGGTGCAGCAATGCCCGCGCCAAGGATAGCCTCTGGCGCATACCTGTCGAGTAGGCGGACAGCCTGCGGCCCATCACGTCTGCCAGCTCCAGCCGCCGCAAAAGCGCCATTGCCCTTTCTTCGCATTCCGAACGGCCCATACCGAAAAGCGTGCCGTAAAATTGCAGGTTTTCCAAGGCCGTCATGTGGTCGTACATCTGCGCGTGCTCCGTTACCACGCCGGTTTTCTGATGCAGCAGCTCCGGCTCCTGCGCGGGGTCTATACCCAGCACGCGGCATTCGCCGCCGGATGGGGCCAGCATACCGCAAAGCAGCTTCACGGTCGTGGTTTTCCCGGCCCCGTTTGGCCCCAGAAAGCCGAATATTTCCCCCTTGTCCAGCGAAAAGCTGATGCCATCGACCGCCACGGTCCCGCCGTCGTATGTTTTTGATAATCCCTCTGCCGTAATTGCTTTCATTTCGTTTCTTCCTCTGTGTGCCTGCATCAATGTTTTCCTGCCGGGGCGCCCGGCGCGTCAGCAGCGGCGCAGGTCACGCCGTCGGCGGAGATCGTCACGTACAGCTTTTCCTGAGTAATATCGTAAGTGAACGTACCTTCTCCCAAAAGCATATCCTCGGCATCATGCGCGCTGACGGTAAAGGAAACGGGGCCGTTCTCTTCCTTGGCAAGCTGCACGATATCATCCCCCGTGAAGAGCCATTCCCCGGCCTTCAACAGCGAACCGTCCGCGTTTTCACACACCTTTGTGAAGCTGCCGCCGTGCAGGGCGATAGAGTGTGCGTCGTCGCGCTCAAGCTTGATGTATACGCCAAACCTCTCGGAGTTGGCCGCCGCGTCCGCCTCCGAGAGCGTGTTGCTCGGGGCCTCCGACAGCTTGGTGCATCCCGTTATAAAAACAGCAGACATCAATACCGCCGCGGTCAGCAGCACAGTGATCGTTTTCTTGTGGTTTTTCATGCTTTCTCCGTTCTTTCCGGTGTTTGTGCCGCCCAATACTGGATGCCCCAATGCTCAAAATCCCATTGCTCCATATAGGCGTTGCACTCGTAGTCGATGTAATAAAGCGTTCCGCCGCGCGGAACGAAGTTGGTGGGGTAGTAGCCGCCTTTTCCTTTCCCGAGGAGCTTGAGCACGATATATTCGGCGTCGTTTACGGTCATTTTGCCGCACGCCGTTCCGTTTGCAGTCTCTTTCATATACCGGCTATCTTCCTGACGGTGTTCGCCGTCCTTATCGTCAGCTTCTGCCCGATAGCGGCGCTGGCCGTCCTTGGCCACCAGTTTGTTTTCTGATAATTCTTCCGGCTGAACGACCAGAACACGGCCGTCCTGTATTCCTGTATCTGTTCCAAGCCCTCCTTCGGCGCGCCGATCTCGCGGTAAACGTCTGTAAATGTCGCGGGGGGCATGATGAAAATAAGGTTGTTGTAGATTTCCTTGTTCTCCGTTCCCCACCAAACGGGCGCATGGAGCAGGATGTCTGCAAGCTCCTCCTGCAAAATGATAAAAACAGGGATATCCAAGCCGAATTCATGCCGTATCATGCGCTCTATACGGCCGGTCAATTCCGCCGCATCCGCGTCCGCGCAGGAAAAGACCACGTTGCCGCTGTTCAGGCAGGTCTTGACCTCCGTGAAACCAAGCGCTTCAAAGCATTTCTTCAATTCTGCCATCGGCACCTTGTTCTTGCCGCTTATGTTGACGCCCCTCAGCAGGGCAATATACCGCTTCATTTACTTCGCCTCGCGCAGCTTTTTCAGATTTTCCAGCACGAACGGGCTGTTCGCGGCGATGCGCCCCAGCGTCGGGCATCTGTCCATCTGCCCGCAGTCCGCGCAGGTGTCCAGCTCCTTTTCCCGCACACAGTTATGTACGGGGCATAGCTTGTCGCAGAAGGGCGTTTTTGCGCCCTCTATGCGGCAGCCGGTGCAGCTTATCATTTCCGGCGTGATGGTCACGCCGTTCAGCTTTGTCCACAGCGCGGCGGTTTTCTCACGCAGGGCATTGTCGTTTGTTATCGTCGCTGTCCTCGCGTCGCATGCTTCGCAGTCCAGCCCGCAGCAGCCGATAAGTTGGCTCGTGGTTTTCATAGTTGCCTCCATATGCTTGAACTTATTTCAACAGGTGCTTTTTAACGCTTTATCCGTGCCAGAATATTCTACCGTCGGGCGCGTTAAAAACCAACAGGGAAGAGCATTAAAATTTGTTTAAGGCGGCGGCGCCGCGCCCCGTCATTTCGACTCAATATAAACTAAACGATACACATCACACGATTTACATCAAGCATTATACTTCCCTATATCGTGTTTGTCAATATGGCCGCCGCTTGACATGCCCGGCACGGCGAAGCTGAGATCCCCGTAATGCACCAGTATGCAAAATAAAACGGTCTGCCGAAGCAGACCGTTTATCATTTATTTTTAAGAGACTGAAGGCCTGTATCCCTGCGCCGCAGTTCAAATCACTGTGAGACCCTTGGCCTCAAGCTGCTTTGCAACGTCGGCGGGAAATGCGTCGTCGGTGACAAGGATATCCACGGACGAGAGCGGGATAGTGTGCGGGTAGAAGCCGCCGCGCGCTTTGGATGAGTCGAGCAGCACAACGGTACGGTCAGCGTGCTCAATGACTTTTTCAAGTATCGCAACGGTCATGGAAGTGTTGTGGGCGAAGCCGTAGTTGATATCGACGCACAGCGCGCTCATAAACGCGGTGGAAAAATGGCAGCGCTCAAGCTGGTTGAGCACGGATATCCCCTCCACGCGCATGATGTTTAAATCAACGTCGCCGCCGATCAGTTCGACGGATATGTTGGGTAGGTTGGCGATGTTGATGACGCTGTAAACGCCGTCGCTGCATACCTTCAGCGGAAAGACCGGCAGACAGCGCGCAAGCTCCGCGCAGGTGGTGCCCGCGGAGATAAAAATGGATTCACCGGGCCGTATGAGCGAGGACGCCTTCGCGGCAATGCTCTTTTTCAGGTCGTGGTTGACGTTCGCGCGGTAGTAATAGTTGAGTGCGGAAGGAATGGATTTTATGCCGCCGTGGGTGCGTATGGCCTGCTGCGTATCGTCAAGGTATTGCAGATCCTTTCTCAGCGTGACGTCCGAGACGCCGGGGAAGCTCTCCCTCAGCTGAGAAAAATCCAGAGACCCGCAGCGATTCACAAGATCCAGTATTTCCTGCCGGCGTGCGTCGATGCTTTTTCCCATATATTTCTGCCTTCTGATTTTTGAATTATGAAGATACTAGAAGATATTGCAATTATATTATTTCGTATCGAAAATGTCAACTTTCGATTGCAAGCTGAGGTGCGTTAAATATAAGACAAAAAATATGTGCAAAGTATATAAAAAACGAGTGAATATTTAGTTGAAAAGGACATTTGACAAATGGCCGCCAAGATAATAATATATATACATAAAATTTATGAAACAAAATAAAAAAGTTTCGTTTCATAAGAAAAACGAAAGATGAACCAGTGGAGAAAACTGCGAATGAAGAAAAAGAATCTGGTCCTTATCATGTGCGACCAACTCAGAAAGGATTTTCTGGGCTGCTACGGCAATGAGTATGTCAATACGCCCAACATTGACAGACTTGCCGCGCACAGCACGGTTTTTGATCATTGCTATGTGAACAACCCCATCTGTATGCCAAGCAGAATGTCCATCTTCACCGGGCTGTACCCGCATAACCACAACCAGTGGACAAACGGGAACCAGCTTGAGCACCCGCTCAGGACGCTCGCCGACCACCTGCATGATAACGGCTATCACACCGGCAGCATCGGAAAGTTGCACTTCCAGTGCACCGACTGCGGAAAGAACGCCCCGCATATCAGCATGGAGGATCACCGTCTCTGGGAAGAGAAGGGCGATAATATAGACTGGTACGGCCCGTACTGGGGCTTTGAGCATGTGGAGTTCACCTCCGGCCATGCGACGAAGCCGCTGGCCCACTACGGCAAATGGTATCATGAGCACGGCGGAAAGGACGAATGGGCGATAGCAAAGCCCGTGGAGGGCTTCGACGCCTGCCCCGTGACGACTATGCCGGAGAACCTGCATGATTCCATGTTCGTCGGTGAGCGCGCAGCGGCGTATATATCCGAGCACGCGAATGGTGACCAGCCCTTCTTCCTCACGGCGAGCTTCCCTGACCCGCATCATCCGTTCAACCCTCCGCTTGAGACCGCGCTGCGCTACAAGGATGTTCCAGTGAAAATGCCAGTAAACGAGGATGACGATCTGCACACAAGGCCCCGGCATTATCATTATCATCAGTACGGCGTCTGGCACAGGGCAGGGCTTCTCCACCCGCTGCCGGATATGCCCGAAGAGGATAAGGAAAAGTGCGGGAAGTGCGCGAATCAAATCGCGCAGTTCATGGATGAAAAGATACTTCAGGGTCTGGGTCTGCTGACGCACGGCGACAGCTCCGGCGAGGAATATAAGCCCAGCGTGCTCAGTGCGCATGAGCGCGACCAGCGGATACGCAATACTTATGCGATGGTCGATCTTATCGACAAGGGCGTTGGCAAGATACTTGATGCCCTCAAAGAGTCCGGCGCGCTTGAGGATACGGTCATCATATTCACGGCAGACCATGGCGAGCTTATGGGCGACCACGGACTTTGGCTGAAGGGCCCGTTCTTCTATGACGGGCTTGTGAACGTCCCCCTGATGATGCACACGCCCGAGGACAACGCGTCCGTCACCGAGGCGCTCGCATCCTCCGTCGATATTTACCCGACCTGCTGTGAGCTGCTGGGTGTGCCGACGCCGAGAAGCTGCGACGGTATGTCTCAGGCCGCGGCGCTGAGAGGGGAAAAGATCCGCACCGAATGCCTCTTCGAGTACCGCAACGGTTATTTTGAAAACGACGTCTATACCCTCGGCTATGTCGATGAGAAATATAAGTTCGTCCAGTACCAGAACGGCGACGTCGAGATGACCGACAGGATAAACGACCCCGAGGAAAATGTAAATATAGTATATAACGGCGCAAATCCGGAGCTTCTGGCGGAGTACAGAAACAAGCTGCTGAATATGATGCTCAACACCGCAAGCAAGTTCCCGGAACAGTATTGCCACGCATAGTGAGCTATGACTTCCTGAAAGTCAAAAAAATATAAGGAGACGAAAAAATGAGAAAGAAAATCACAGCTCTGCTGCTGGCGGCAATAATGCTGCTTGCACTCACGGCCTGCGGCACTACCGCACAGCCCGCATCCACCGAAGCACCTGCCGCCGATGCTGCGGCAGACGCCCCCGCGGAAGCCCCCGCAGAAGAAACCACACTTGACTACCCCACGCAGAACATAAGCTGGATCGTTCCCGTCGCCGCCGGCGCGGGCGTTGACCTCGTGACCCGTCAGGTCGCCGATATGCTCGACCTCGGCGTGAATTTCTCAATTGAGAATATCACCGGCGGCCAGCAGGCGATCGGCACCAAGGAAGCGCTCTCCAGACCGGCCGACGGCTACACCCTCTTCTCCATCGCAAATGCCGGCCTTCTCACTCAGCCCATCATTAACCCGGACGTCGGATACACTGTTGACGATATCATCGCGCTTGCCATGCTCACGCCTGATGTCCTTGCAACCGTCACAGTGAACAACGATTCCGACATCAAGACCATGGAAGACTGGGTGGAGTTCGTCACCACTCACGATGAGTTCAGCTTTGCCGTTCCCAACAGCGGCGGTTTCGGCCACATGAGCTGCCTTGCGGTCCTCAAGGGCCTCGGCGCGAACTACGGCAAGGCCGTGGCTTATGACGGCAACAACGGCGCATACCAAGCCGTGCTCAACGGCGAGGTCGATTTCGCCATCCTTGACGACAACTTCATTTACAACTACAGCAATCAGGGCACCTGCAACGTTCTTGTTGCGCTGTCCTCCACCAAGTCCCCCTACCTGCCCGATGTTGAGCCTCTGTCTTCCGCATACCCCGTGGACAAGCTGGACGCGCTCGGCGGCTGGAAGATCGCCTGCGTCTCTGCGGACACTCCTCCCGAGATAGTTGAGTTCCTCAAGACAAAGCTCGACGAGCTGCTTTTGTCCGATGAGTACGCCAAGTACCTTGAAGAGAACGGCTACGGCAGCTTCAACGGCAAGATCCTCTCCATCGATGAGCTCTCCGGCGTGATAAATGACGCAGTCGCGCTCTATTCCGAAATACTTGTAGAAGCCGGTCTGATGTAAGTCCGGCGCGGAATTGGATAATCAGGTCAAACCATGTGAATAACATGGTTTGACTTTTATGAGGTGTTTTCATGAATCAACAAAAAGCAAAGCGCGATATTTTCCTGATGCTGTTTTTCATCGCAGCGTCGCTCGTCCTTATTTTCTGGCTTATTCCCGGCTACATCACAGTCACAAAGCTGATGGAGCAGGAGGCGTTTACGCCGCGCACATACCCGAATCTGATCGCTTACGGTCTGCTTATGGTGTCGGTGCTCGGCCTTATAAATTCGATCAGTAACTATGTCAGGTGCGTCCGCGAAGAGGGAAAGCAGAAGCCCGTGAAGAAGACCGCGGCAGAGTGGAAAGAAAAGCTTTTCCCCTATTTCATATACCTGCTGATAATAGTTTACGTTGTCATTTACCGTACTTTTGGTATTATCCCCGCGACGGTCATTGTTCCGCCGGTAATGCTCTGGGTCCTCAACTGCCGCAGTTGGAAAGGCTATGCGGGCTTCTATGTCTTCGCCGCCGCCATCTATCTGATTTTCACAAAGCTGCTGTCAGTACCTATAAAGTGAGGAGAAAAATATGCTTTCAATAATAACTGAGATATTTACCCTGCAAAATCTCCTCATGATGAACGTGGGGCTTTTTGTGGGCATCATAATCGGCGCAATGCCGGGCCTGAACGTCGCGCTTGCCGTCACGGTGCTGCTCACGCTGTCTATCGGCATGGAATCCCTTCCCGGCATGTTCATGCTTCTCGGCGGCTATTGCGGCGCAATGTACGGCGGAAGCATAACCGCTATACTGATAAATACGCCCGGCACGCCCAATGCCGCGGCAACCTCGCTCGACGGCTACCCGATGGCAAAGAAGGGCCGCGCAGGCGACGCGCTCAAGCTCGCGCTGTACGGCTCCTCCATCGGCGGTATCCTCAGTGCTGCGGCGCTTATGTTCCTTGCGCCTCAGCTTGCAAAGGTCGTTAATTACATTGCCTCTCCCGAAATGTTTGCCATCTGCCTTTTCGGCCTCTGCGCGACGATAAGCCTTTCCAAGGATAACGTCATTAAAGGTATCATCGCGGCTCTCATTGGCCTTATATTACGGACGGTCGGTCTTGACCCGCTCAACGGTACGGCGCGTCTCATCTTCGGCTCCAGCCACCTCATGGCCGGCGTCAAGGCCGTCACGTGTATGCTCGGCGTCTACGCACTTGCGCAGGTGCTGCATGAATGTGTGGCGGCGGCCCGCGCGGGTAAGGAGAAAAAGGCTGACGATTATATACAGGTGTCCAAGGCCACATTGAAGCTCAAGGATATATTCAAGTATTGGAAAACCCTCATCCGCTCCTCCGTCATCGGCGTTATAATCGGCGCTATCCCGGGCACGGGCGGCGCAATTTCCGCTATCTTCTCTTATAACGAAGCCCGCCGCGCGTCAAAGAATCCAGAGGAGTTCGGCAAGGGCTGTGAAGAAGGCGTGCTTGCGCCCGAAACGGGGAATAACGCCGTCACCGGTGCGACCATGATACCCATGCTCACAATGGGCATCCCCGGCGACTCCGTCATGGCTATAATGCTTGGCGCACTCACCATGCAGGGCATCGTTCCCGGACCGGAGCTTTTTGCAAAGGGAAGCATATGGGTCTATGCGATAATGGGCGGCCTCTTTGTCATCAATATATTCATGTGTATACAGGGAAGCGTCTTTATAAAGGCTTTTGTCAACATCACAAAGGTACCTGAAAACGTGCTTCTGCCGTGCATCGTTGTGATGTGCACGATAGGCGCGTTCGCAATAAGCAATAATATATTTGAAGTGTACGTTCTTGTTATAATGGCGCTCGTCGGCTACCTCATGAAGGAGTTTGAACTGCCCGTCATTCCGTTCACGATCGCGCTCGTTCTGGGCGACCTCTGTGAAACGAATCTCAGGCGCTCTCTCATGGTGTCTTATGGCAAATGGTCCATCTTCTTCACGCGTCCGATATGCCTGGGCGTGCTGCTGTTCTCGCTTGCGCTTCTTGTCTACCCCAGCATTTCCAGACTCATCAAAAAGCGCATTGCGGCGAAAAAAGGCGGACAGACCGTATGAAATACAGTATAAGCACATGCAGCTTCTATAAGTACAGAATAAGAAAGCTGCTGGATATGCCCGAAGACCTCGGCGTGGAGATATTTTATGAATACGGAAGCCGCGACATGTGGAATAGCTTTCTCGACGCGCTTTCCGGCAGAAGCTTCAGCATCCACGCGCCGTTCGCTTTCGTTGACATAGCGGAGGACTGCGACGAAGAAAAGCTTTTTGACGTTCTCCGCCGCCCGTTTGATATGTACCATAAGTATAACGGCGAATTTTACGTCCTGCATACCTATGGCGACGGCATGTACGGTGAGGATGAGCCGTACAGGGCGGCTGCCCGCGGCCGCGCAGCTGAAAGACTTTCGCGCTTCAACGAGATCTGCATTGCCGAGGGCGTGACCCTCGGCGCTGAGAACCTGTGCTCCGGCGCGCGGCCGCTGTTCGACCAGCGGCAGTTCCTATGCCTCTTCCACGACATTCCCGCGCTTCACTGTGTGCTTGACGTCGGCCATGCCATCGTGACCGGAATGGATATCGGCGTTATACAGCAAACGCTGAAAGAACGCATCTGCGCGTATCATCTGCATAATAACGACGGCCTGCATGACCTGCATGACAGACTGCGCGCGGGCGTCTTTGACTGGACGGAATTTGCGAAGAACTGTGCGCTGTATACGCCCGGCGCGACCGGCGTGCTGGAGTATATGAATGTTGTCGAGCTCGACGCCTACACGCAGGACAGTTTATATCTTGAAAAGCTAATTAATGGAGATTTAATGTGAAACATATTTTGATGCTGCTCACAGACCAGCAGCGCTATGATACCATCTCGGCGCTGGGCAATCCCCATATACAGACGCCGAATCTGGATGCGCTTGCGTGGGACTCCGTCGTTTTTGAAAGGTGCATCACGCCGTCCCCGGTGTGCGTTCCGGCGAGATTGTCTCTCATGTCCGGGCAATACCCGGCGTCAACCGGCTGCAACAACAATAATACGGATAAAACCTATAACGGAAGCGGCTTTTACAAGCGGATAACGGACTGCGGCTTTGACAGCTGCTGTGTCGGCAAGATGCATTATCTGTGGGATCCCTACGGCAGCATAGGCTTTGCAAAGCGCCGCCCGCAGGAGGAGCTTTCTGCCCCCGGCGACGAATACATGGAGTATATTCGCGCAAAGTACCCTTGGGTGTTCGACTATAACGGGATGCGCAGCGAAATGTACTACATGCCGCAGATATCGCAGCTTCCGCCGGAGGATCATCCGACCCAGTGGATCGGCAGCAGAAGTGTTGACTATATCGAAAACCACGACCCGGCCGAACCCATGTTCCTGTTCTCGTCCTTTATTCACCCGCACCCGCCGTATTGCCCGCCTGCGCCGTGGCAGAAGCTCTATCGTGAGGATCCGCCTGCACCTTTCGTTCCAGATGAAGAAGAGTTCAGCCGCTTTTCCTCGCTCATAGGCGAGCGCTGCTCGTGCGGGAGGCTTGATATGAGCCGTCAGGATGTGCTGCGCAGCAAGAATTTCTACTATGCGTGCGTGTCCTTTGTGGACTATCAGGTGGGGCGTATCATCAAAGCGCTGAAGGATAAGGGCATGTATGACGACACGCTTATCGTCTTTACAAGCGACCACGGCGACATGATGGGCGACTATAATGCGATAGGCAAGCGGACAATGGTGGATTCATCCTGCCGTGTTCCGCTCATAGTGAAGTATCCCGGAAAAGAGCACGCGGTCAGAAGCGATGCCTGCTCCCTTGTGGATATTGCGCCGACGCTGCTTGGCTACGCCGGGGCGGACTATAGTGAAGAAGAGTTCGACGGCATAGATCTCTTTGGGGAGAACGATAGAAAGTATGTATTTTCGCAGCATGGCTGCGGCGATGTTGGCATGTACATGGTGACGGATGGGAAGAATAAACTCATCTACCGCGCGGCGGAGGACCGGTACTTTTTCTTTGACCACATCCCGGAAGAGCATGAGTGCTATGACGAGGCGAAGCCCGTTGTGCGTGAGATGAAGGCGTTGCTGGATGATTATATGAACAGCGATGTAAATAAGGCCAGAAGCAGCGTTACATACGAAAAGGTCACAAAAACGCATCCGCATTACCCCGGCAGAATGGATCACACCTATCTGCATGAGCAGGAAACGGCGGCAATACCGAAGGAATATAAAATAGACCTTGACTGAGGCTGGAGATATCATGAAGTATTGCATAGCTATTGATGGCGGCGGAACAAAGACCGATGCCGTGCTCTTTGACAGTGCGGGAAATATCATCACGCGCTTTGTCGGGACGGGAAACAACCCGACGGATCTGGGCTGTGACGAGGCGCTTAAAAGGATGATAAAAACTCTTGACGCGGTGTATTCATATGCACCTGCGGCGGTAGACGCGCTTTTCGGCGGCGTGGCCGGTACATTGCCGAACGGGGATATATATTCCGATACGGTGAGAAAGCGCTATAACATCCGCAGCATCAGATTTGAAGACGACGGATATAATCTGATCTCGGGCGCTTTCGGCCACGCCGACGGCTGCGGTATGGTGTGCGGCACAGGCTCGTCGCTGTTCGTCCGGCGCGAAGGACAGCCCCTGCGGCATATAGGCGGTAAGGGCTATCTCATCGATACCGGCGGCAGCGGCTTTGAGCTTGGGCGTGAGGCCATCCGCGAGGCGCTTCGCGCGGTGGACGGACGGCGCGGTAGCACAGTGCTTGTTGATCTGCTGGCCGGTATTATAGGCCGCCCGATAGATGACGGCGTTACTCCCATAGTTCATCGCGGCGGACGGCCGTATATAGCCTCGTTTGCAAAGGCCGTTTTTGAAGGGCGCAGACTCGGCGACAAGGCGTGCGAGGAGATATTCCAGCGTCAGGCCGCGCTTATGGCGGACCTGACATATGCGGCGCAGACCAGCTTCGACGGCGATTTTAATGTCGTGGCGGGCGGGGGAATAGTCTCTCACTACCCGGAGTACTTCGCGGCGATAAAGGAGAAATCGGCGCCCGGAGCGAAACTGGTGCTTCAGGATGCCCCGCCCGCATACGGCGCGGCGGTGGAGGCCATGTGGGATGCCGGTGAGTCCGTGACTGACGGCTTCAAAACCCGCTTCCTTGAGCAGTACGCACGGGAAGAGAAATAAACGGATTATAGACGATCCTCGGTGTCAATAAGCCTGCCAGCATGAGGGCACGTAAGTAAAAATCAATGGGGCTGCGGCGAAAAAATTCGCCGCAGCCCCAATAATATTGCTTGAAACACATCCCAGCCGCAAGTGCCATGATTTTTCTGCGGTAAGTTGGGTTTCACGCTCCTCTTTTCCTGAGGATAGCATTTCATGAGAAATATGTATTTATCTCATTGGTGGAAACATGAAAAATCGTGTGCGCATGATCTCGAGTTGACATAACTAGGTATACATAAACTGCGTTTCGCGCGTTTCGCGTGTACAACGATAGCATGCAACATTGCCGCGTATGTTATGCCTTTGATTTTACATGTGTTTAAGCATCGAAATCGCCGAAATATTGCTTGTCGGCATTCATGATCCACGTTTCCGTATTTGCTTCGATCACGCGGTCTATCATTGCATAGTTGCGGTCACGTATGGTGTCGAGCGTCATTTTATGGACTTTGACTGCACCGCCGAGACCGCTGTTTTTGTGCGTGCTTTTAATTGAAGAAGCAAAGTACGTTATCGAAAACATGTATACACGGGAAATCAGGCGGTTGCCGGTTATCTGCCCCAAAATGCGGTGAAATTCGATGTCGTTTTCCGTGGATAATTCGGAGTTATCTGAGATCTGTAAAAGTTCATTGTAGTTTTCTTCTAATTCGCGGATGTTTTCTTCTGAGGCATTTTGTATTGCGAGATTCATGACAACACGCTCCATAGTGCGCCTGAATTCAAGCTGTTCTCGAAATGATGGCTGAGAAAGCAGAAATCCGAAGAGGATTGCGTCCATGGAGATGTTGTCATCGTTCTTGCTTATAAATGTTCCGTTGCCCCTATACACATCAATAATGCCATAAGCTGAAAGCACTTTCATCGCCTCACGGATGGTGCTTCTGGAGACCTGCATGGAAGCAGCAAGCTCAAGCTCGGAGGGAAGTCTGTCTCCGGGCTTTAGTTTTTTGCTTATCAGCGCATCACGTATGGAGCTGATTACGAAATCAACGGCAGATTCTTTTTCCTTTGTCCGTATCCAATCGCTTTGAGTGTTCATATATATGCGCTCCTGTAAAAAAGTGTATTTCGTTAATATCTTTATATGCTATTGTAAATACAGGGAGGGTTTATGTCAAGAGAAATGTTTTATGGCATTGTAATATGCTACAAAATAAAACTGCGCGATTTATGCATGATTACTGAAAACATTGCGATGAAGCCATTAAGAACAAAAATGCTATTGACAAAATCTATAATTGCAAATAATATAAAGCAGACGACAGATGTCTGACGTTTAATAAAATGGATTTCAGGAGGCACAAAATGCGCTTTGATTCTCAGAGTGGCAGCACCGGCAGAGTTATGGTTGCGCGCCTTTATCCCGGAGAAGATCTCCTCACGGGAATCGGGGAGGCATGCAAAAAGCATGGAATAAAGTACGGGATCATTACTTCATGCATTGGCAGTCTTAGCTCAGTGTATCTTAAGTATTACTACGAACCAAAAGATCCGGTAAACGATCCATTCGGCAGTGATAGGGATCTTGTATCCGATGAGCCGGCCGTTTTGATATCGGGGCAGGGGCTTGTATGTGAAAACAGAGATGGTACTATGGATGTTCATCTTCATGCGGTCATGCGCGATAATAAGGGCAATGTGTATGGAAGCCATATACCTGCAGGTGGAAATATTGCACAGTATACGATTGATGTAGCTGTAATTGAGGTCAACGATATGCGCTTGATGAGACTGTGGGATGAGGAAACACAACATTTCCAAACAAAACCACTTCCAATTGCATGAAAAATGAGGGATAATATGGACAGCAAGGAACTTACAAGGCTGAAAAACACGGCGATAGAGCTGCGGCTGAACGCACTGTACATGATACACAAGGCACAGTCCGGCCATCCGGGCGGCGCGCTTTCCGTGGCGGACTTCGTCACCGCCTGCTACTTCAAATTCATGAACGTCGATCCGTCCGACCCGCATTGGCCGGAGCGCGACAGATTCGTGCTGTCAAAGGGGCACGCGTGCCCGGCGCAGTACGCCGCGCTTGCCATGAAGGGCTACTTCCCGATGGAGGTGCTCGACACACTGCGCAAGGAAGGCTCGATGCTTCAGGGGCACCCCAGCATGAACCGCTGCCCCGGCATAGATATCTCCACCGGCTCTCTCGGACAGGGGCTTGCCTGCGGCGCCGGCATGGCGCTGGCGGCAAAGCTCGACGGGAAGGACTATAAGGTTTACGTCGCCGTGGGTGACGGCGAATGCCAGGAGGGCGAGATCTGGGAGGCCGCGCAGACCGCGCACAAGTACAAGCTCGACAATCTCATCGTCTTTGTGGACAACAACAATTTGCAGCTTGACGGCACCTGTGACGAGGTCATGCCGAATATAGACCTCGGCAAAAAGTTCGAGGCCTTCGGCTTCGACAGGTACGAGATAGACGGGAACGACATGGCGCAGGTCACCGCCGCGATAGAGCTTTCAAACGCCGTTAAAAACGGCCGCCCGAAGTGCATCTTCGGCCACACTGTAAAGGGCAAGGGCGTGTCCTACATGGAAAACCAGTGCTCATGGCACGGCGTCGCCCCCAATGACGCGGAGTACGCGCAGGCAGTAAGCGAGCTGAAAGCACAGCTCATTGCGGAGGTGTAAGAATGGAAGCGAAAAAAATCGCAACACGCGACGGCTTCGGCGAGGCCATAGTTGAACTCGGCAGGGAAAACGGCAATGTTCTGGTCGTCGATATCGACATCGGCAAATCCTGCAAGACCGCAGCCTTCCGCAAGGAGCTGCCCGGACAGTACATAAACGTCGGCATTGCCGAACAGAACGGCGCGGGCGTCGCCGCAGGCCTTGCGACCTGCGGGAAGATACCCTTTGTTGTGACCTACGCGGCCTTCGGCAGCATGCGCATCTGCGAAATGATACGGCAGGAGATATGCTATCCGAACCTGAACGTGAAGATAGCGTGCTCACACGGCGGCCTTACGCCGGCAAACGACGGGGCGAGCCACCAGTGCATCGAGGACATGGGCATCCTGCGCACCCTGCCGAACATGACGGTCGTCATGCCTGCGGACTATAACGCGGCAAAGGCGCTTGTAAAGGAAGCCGCGGCCTACTACGACCCCATGTATCTGCGCTTCACGCGCGACGCTGTGCCGCAGATATACGGCGAGGACGCGAAGTTTGAGATAGGCAAGGCCAACATACTGTGCGACGGCAGAGACGTCGCCATAATCGCAAACGGCGACACGGTATGCATTGCGCTGGAAGCGGCAAAGGCGCTTGAGGCGAAGGGCATATCCGCGCGTGTGCTGGACATGCACACGATAAAGCCGCTGGATATAGACGCGGTCAACGCCTGTATCGAGGACACCGGCAGGATAATCACCGTGGAGGATCACAACATCCTCAACGGCCTCGGCTCCGCTGTGGCGGACGTCGTCGCCGAAAGCGGGAAGGCCGTCCTGCGCCGCGTCGGCGTGCAGGATCAGTTCGGCCAGTCCGCACCGTATGAGCGTCTGCTTGAAATGAACGGAATCACGGTGGATAATATAGTGAAGCAGGCTGTTGAACTGCGGAAATAAGAGGAGCATCATGAGAAAAATAAACGTATGTATTATAGGTGCCGGCGGAACTATGGGATATAAGACGTCGCGCAACCTTCTGCGAAAGCAGGATAAATATGAGCTTAGTGTGTGTGAAATAGACCCAGATGCGATTGGAAAGCTTGAAAAGATTGGGCTGCATGTCACAGATATGGATGCTGCGGTTCCGAATGCCGATGTGGTGGTGCCTGCAATAAATGACAGCGGTCTCAAGGCGCTGGCACCCAAGGTGCTCGCCTGCATGAAACCCGGTGCCGCTATGGTAATTCTTGATCCTGCTTCAGTGATAAACGGAGAAATACCCCAGCGGAATGACTGTACGCTTGCAATCTGTCATCCGTGCCATCCGTCTTTCTTCCTGGATCAGGACACTCCTGAGGCGAGAGCGGACAAGTATGGCTGCAACGGCGGCAAACAGGATATTGTTATGTCTCACATTTGCGGCACTGCGGAGGCTTTTGATAATTGCCGCAGTGTGTGCGTCGATATGATGGCTCCGGTAGAGCATTGTTATGTGATGACGCCAGAGCAAATGGCATTCCTCGAACCGACGTTGGTGGAAGTTCTTGGCGCAACATGCCTTCATGCTATGGCGGAAACTCTTGATGAGGCATGCAGACGCGGTGTCCAGCGAGAAGCCGCGATTTCTTTCCTCAGCGGCCATATTATGAACCTTACGACCACTTTTGTCGGCTTGCTGGGAGATACCCAGGTTTCTGACGCATGTAAGGTCGCAATGAAAATAGGCGAGAGAATGGTGCTGCGCGAAGACTGGCGGAATATATGGGATGACGGTGTACTAAAGCGTGTTATCGCCACCATGCTGCACCCGGACGAGCCGCAGATCTGAAACTATTGGTAAATTGCGCTTTTGCCTGATTATAACGGTAAAGCGTGAAAAAATGTTTTATTTATGAAAGGAAAGAGAACCATGAAAAAAACGGTAGCACTTATCCTAGCGCTGGTTATGGTGTTTGCATTGACTGCCTGTGGTGGGCAGAATGCATCAGCAAAACCTGAAACAGCAGACACGAATGTAGCATCTTCCGGAACTGGAAATGATAAGGCTGCATCTGGCGACACAATAGTGCTTCAGGCGGGGCACGTGCTTACGGAGGATTCCGGTTATCATCAGGGACTGCTGGAGTGGGCAAAGCTTGTTTCTGAGCGTACCAACGGACATGTAAAAATTGACGTATATCCGAACTCAACCCTCGGAAACGAGCGTGACATGATCGAAGCTGTTCAGATGGGTATGCTTGATATTACGATCCCAAATCACGCGCCGATGGCGAATTTCACGGATGCCTTCAGTGTGTTTGACCTGCCGTTCCTCTTTGCCAGCCGCGATGAGGCGTATGCGGTCTGCGACAGTGAATTTGGCCAGAATGTGCTTGATTCTCTTAGGGACGTTCACATCGTTGGTATATCCATGTGGGAAAACGGTATGCGTTATCTTGCTAATAACACACGGGATATCGTCACTCCCGATGATGTCAAGGGGCTTAAAATCCGCACTATGGAAAACAAGATACATATGGCTTCTTTCTCCGCGTGGGGGGCAGATCCCACACCCATGGCCTTTGGCGAAGTTTATACGTCTCTCCAGCAGGGAACCATTGATGGCTGCGAGATCCCTCTTGAGACTATTTATCAGAACAAAATTTATGAGGTTGCGAATCATATTACAATGACGGGGCACTTCTACTGTGTTGCACCGTTAATAATGTCTGAAAATGCATGGAACAAGCTTTCTGCCGATGAGCAGAAGATACTTGTCGATGCAGCTAATGAGGTCAAACCCCATGAGCGCCAGATGGTGGTCGATGCTGATGCAAATTATCATGAGACCATGAAAAACGAGGGTGTCACTTTTGTCGATGAGATAGATGCCGACCTCTGGAGAGCAGCCGCAAAATCCGTCTATGACAATTTTGAAAAGCAGGATGTTCTTGCACAGGTTCAGGAGATTATAGCGGCAAACAAGTAAAGACGTAAGTTTATCCACTGCCGGCAATGACGTGCTGGCAGTGGATAAGTAAAACTGATTCATTGAGGTGGCCGAATGATAAAGAAAATTGATGCAGTGCTGGGAACGATCGAAAAGTGGCTGTTTGTCGTTCTTATGTCGCTAATGACGGTCGTTGTAACACTGCAGGTTATATTCAGATATATTCTTCATTCCTCCTTGCCCTGGAGTGAAGAGCTGTCAAGATACTGTATGGTGTTCGTTACATTTATAGGTGTTAGTGCCGGGCTTAGAGTAGGAACTCACACAAGTGTGGACTTTGTGGTTTCAATGCTTCCGAAAAAGGCAAAGTTCTGGGCGATAGCTTTGGGCTATGTTTTGACACTTGCTTT
Source organism: uncultured Eubacteriales bacterium (assembly GCA_900549865.1). Taxonomy (GTDB): domain Bacteria; phylum Bacillota; class Clostridia; order Oscillospirales; family Oscillospiraceae; genus Limivicinus. The sequence goes on along the minus strand of URPU01000011.1, from coordinate 10,753 downwards.
AAGCGTGGCGTTTGCCGTTGTGGGTATTAGAATGAGCACGCAGATGTTTTCGCATGGACAGATGACGGCAGGCATGGGCATACCCATGTGGATACCGTATACGATCATTCCAGTTGGATTTGCAGGTGGTGCGGTGAGATCAGTGGAAAACCTGATAGATCATATTAAGTACAGAACAGACTTTATGTGCGATACAAAGGAGGAGAACTGATGGGTACAGCGTTATTTATAGTATTCGCAGTCCTTGTCCTTATGGGTATGCCTCTGGCATTCTGCCTAAGCGGCTCTGCGCTGCTTGCATTTGCCGGATGGTCTGATTTTCCGGCCACTATTGTTATACAAAAGTTTTTTACTGGCTCTGACTCCTTTACGCTTCTGGCGATACCGTTCTTTATGATGAGCGGATCCATTATGAGCCGGGGCGGCGTTTCCAAGCGGCTTATAGACCTGTTCAGCATGGGGCTGAAAAATGTGCCCGGCGGGCTTGCAATGGTCACTATTGTGTGCTGTGCGTTTTTCGGCGCCATATCCGGCAGTGCACCTGCAACGTGTGCGGCGATAGGCGGTATAATGGTTCCCGCTATGATAGAGCATAAATATGACGACAGTTTTGCGATGACGACAGCGGCAAGCGGCGGATTCCTGGGACATATTATTCCGCCGAGTATTTCCATGGTGACATTCAGCGTTGTTGCGGGTTGCTCTATCGGAGATATGTTCCTTGCTGGTTTCTTGCCCGGAATAGTCCTTGCACTCAGTATGTGCACATATGCGTTTATCGTCGGCAGAAAAAATAATTACGTAATAGATCGCGGCGATGAAGCGAAGATGACTTTCCGTCAGGTCATTACTGTTATTGTTGAAGCAATACCCGCAATACTTATGCCTGTGATAATCCTTGGCGGCATATATGGCGGTGTGTTTACGCCGACCGAGGCAGGATGCGTATCTGTCGTCTATGGCTTGACAGTCAGCCTTTATATATACAGGGAAATGACGTGGAAGGATCTGCCCAAAATATTAGTTGAATCTGCACTCAGCACATCCATGGTTGTCCTGATAGTTGCCGGTGCGTCAAGCTTTGCAAATATAATAACGCGCGAGATGATCCCGAACAAGGTCGCTGCGTTCATTGCCGGAGTTTCAAGCAGCAAGTATGTATTTCTTCTGCTCGTCAATCTTCTGCTTCTTGTTGTTGGCTGCTTTATGGATACGCAGGTTTCCATTGTGATAATTGCGCCGATCCTGCTGCCGGTGGCAAATGCGCTTGGGATAAACACAATACATTTCGGCATCGTAATGATCTGCAACCTTGCAATTGGCCTGATAACGCCGCCGCTGGGAATGAATTTAAATGTCGCCTCCGGAATAGGTCATGTCCCGTTGACGTATCTGATAAAACGTCATTTGCTGGGCTATCTTATAGCTGATATCGCGGCGCTGCTCGTAATAACATATGTGCCCGCTCTGAGCCTGATCCTTCCGGGCATGAACAGATAACGATAATGAGGTATTAAAATGAACAAAATGTTTATTGAAGCACGTGTCAATGAATACAAGATGCGTGATGACACACCGCATATCCCATGGACCGCAATGGAAATCGCGGACGAGGCCGCCCGCTGTGCAGATGCCGGCGCGACACTGTTTCACTGGCACGGCAGAACTGACGACGGCGGGATAGACAACACGCTTGAAAAATATCAGGAAGTTATACGCCTGATACGTAAAAAAGCTGATATTCTTCTTATGCCGACGCTTGGCTTTGTGGCGAATGATGAAGACCCGGATAAGCGCATCAACATTCAAGTCCAGCTCAGCATGGATCCGCAGACTGCACCGGACATAGTTCCTATAGATATGGGCAGATATGGGCAGTATGAACTATGAGTTCTATCACGCAGATACGAAAAGCTTTGAATATGTTGACAGAATATATCACAACTCGACCGATACGATTATAAGCGCGGCGCAGCGCTTCCAGAATGCTGGCCTTGGGCTTATGCTCGTATGCTGGAACGTTGGCTTCGTCAGACGTGCGGCGGCGCTTATGGATATGGGCATACTCAAAGAACCTGCGCTCTTTGAGCTTAACTTGTCCGGCGGCCCTGTGATCACGGGGCATCCAGCAACCGTTACCGGGCTTGACTGCATGGTTGAGATGCTGCCAAAAAACCGCAAACTTACATATCTTGTTGACTGCACGGGCGGCCCGATGATGAGCCTTGTTCCGTATATAATACGCAGCGGCGGCAATGTGTCCATCGGCCTCGGCGATTATCACTATTCCGAACTTGGTATGCCGGATAACTCACAGCTTATTTCTAAGTGCGCTCAGATGGCGAGAGAGTTTGGCCGTGAGATCATGACAACGGACGAACTCAGGAAACTGCTGGGGCTCAAAAAAAGAAGCTGATTTTGCCGGCTGTGCCCAAAATGCATTTTTGAGGAGGAAATGTATGCTGGTAATAAAAAATGCAAGATTATTTAACGGAGAAATAACCGAGCTTACAGAAAACACAGCTATAGTTATCAAAAACGGAAAAATAAAAGAAATTATCCCTCAGTGCACGTTGAACTTTGAAAGCTGCTCTGTAATTGATGCTGGCGGGAGAGTTGTAACGCCGGGATTTATCGACTGCCATCTGCACATGATGCTTGATGAGATCCCAGATAAAAATAGGCAGATGAATGATCAGAGTGCAGGCGGTGTCCTGTATGAAAACGTAGATTCATATGTGGCCTATCGCGGCGCGGCCAATGCGCTGAAAGATTTGAAAGCAGGCTTTACGACGGTCGTTGACGGGGGCGGGGTCAACTATATAGATGTAGCCCTAAAGGATGCCATAAGACTGGGGTGTATCCCCGGACCGGGATATTTTATAAGCGGAAAGCAGCTTACGGCGTGGCCGTCGCATTTCCGTGGGCTGGGAATAGTCTCGTGCGGAGCCGATGGAATGAGAAAGTCGGTACGTGAACAGATATATTACAGCGTGGATCAAATAAAACTTGAAATGAGCGCGCCTATAAGGTCTGTCGGACGTAGTTTGGAAAAAAGCGCTTTTACGATGGAAGAGATAACTGCGGCAACTGATGAAGCGCATTCTGCGGGGCTTCTTGTAAGCGCTCATGCAAGGGGTGCAAAACCGATAAAAGATTCCTTGAACGGCAGCGTTGACATTATATGTCATGGCACGAACATTGACGATGAAGGAATAGAGCTGATGCTCAAAAAGGGCGCTTATCTGCTGCCAACGCTTGCGTCGCCAAGTCCGGAGCCGGAAGAGCATATACTTGCGGCAAAGAGTTCCCGAGTGATAGAACTTCTTAAGGCGACAGGTAAAATACAGGCTGAGAGCTTTGTTCGTGCATACAGAGCGGGTGTAAAGATAGCGCTGTCAACTGATGCCGGCGGCGTTGGAATAAAACACGGTGAAAACGCGAGGGAAATGCTGCGGATGAACGCGTTGGGAATGAGACCGGCCGAGTGCCTGCTTGCTGCGACGTCTGAAGCGGCAAAGGCTATGCATTTAGAGGACAGGGTTGGTTATATAAAGCCGGGCTACAACGCCGACTTGGTATTTCTGAATGAGAATCCGTTTGAAAAGCTCGAAACGGTATGCGCGGTTGCCGGCGTTATCCATGATGGCCAAGTGATCTGCGGACTCTCATAAGCATAAAAGAACATAATAGTTATAACGCGAAGCACAGAAAAGATCATTTTTGAACTTTTCTGTGTTTTGCCGTCTTAAAGAAAATCTGCTCTTCATCCCCCGAACTTGAAATGTTCACAGAATGTGGTATAATATACTTGAGTTATTATGTACTTGAGTTATTATCTGATTACGAGGTCTTGACATTTATGGCAGCAAATACCGCACAGTACGGCAACGACAGCATATCCCAGCTCAAGGGCGCGGACAGAGTAAGGAAGCGCCCCGGCGTCATCTTCGGCTCGGACGGGCTGGACGGCTGCGAACACGCAGTCTTTGAAATACTCTCCAACGCCATCGACGAGGCGCGCGAGGGCTTCGGCGATCTTATCACGCTTACTTATTATGAGGATAGATCCATCGAGGTCGCGGATTTCGGCCGCGGCTGTCCGATGGATTGGAACCCCAATGAAAAGCGCTATAACTGGGAGCTTGTGTTCTGCGAGCTTTACGCCGGCGGCAAGTATAAGAATGCCGACGGCGGGGATTATGAATACTCCCTCGGTCTGAACGGGCTTGGCTCCTGCGCCACGCAGTACACCTCGGAGTATATGGACGTGACCGTCTGGCGCGATGGGAACAAATACTCCCTCCACTTCAAAAAGGGTAAGCCCTGCGGGAAGAAGGGGCAGGAGCTCACTATGGAACCGGCGGACAGGAAGAAAACCGGCACGACGATACGCTGGCGGCCCGATAAAGAGGTCTTTACGGATATAGACATCCCTGACGAATACTTTGACGACGTGCTGCACCGGCAGGCTGTCGTGAATGCGGGCATGACCTTCCGTCTGAGGATAGAGCGCGGCGGCCGCTTCGACACGAAGGATTACTGCTATCAGAACGGCATCATGGACTATGTGGCGGAGATAGCGGGGGAGGGGGCGCTGACAGCGCCGGAGTTCATCTCGGCTGAACGCCGCGGCCGCGACAGGGAGGACAAGCCCGAATACAAGGTGCGCCTTTCCGCTGCGTTCTGCTTTTCCAACAAGACGCAGGCGATAGAGTATTATCACAACTCCTCCTGGCTTGAAAACGGCGGCGCGCCGGACAAGGCGGCGAAAAGCGCCTTTACCTCCGCGATAGACGCGTATATAAAGCAGCTCGGCAAGTATCAGAAGAACGAATCGCCCATAAAGTTTCAGGATGTGCAGGACTGCCTCATCCTCGTGACGAACTGCTTCTCCACGCAGACGTCGTATGAAAACCAGACGAAAAAGGCCATAAACAACAAATTCATACAGACCGCCATGACGGAGTTCTTCAAATCCCAGCTTGAGGTCTACTTCATCGAGAACAAGCCCGAGGCGGACAGGATAGCCGAGCAGGTGCTCATAAACAAGCGCAGCCGCGAAACGGCGGAGCGCACCCGGCAGGGCATGAAGAAGAAGCTCTCCGGCAGCATCGACATTGCCAACCGCGTGCAGAAGTTCGTCGATTGCCGCAGCCGCGAGCCGGAGCGCCGCGAGATATATATCGTCGAGGGCGATTCCGCGCTTGGCGCGTGCAAGCTCTCGCGCGACGCGGAGTTTCAGGGAATAATGCCCGTGCGCGGCAAGATACTCAACTGCCTCAAGGCCGACTATGTCCGCATCTTCAAAAGCGACGTCATAACCGACCTCATAAAGGTGCTCGGCTGCGGCGTTGAGGTGAAGGACAAGCACACCAAGGAGCTTTCCAGCTTCGACCTTGCCAACCTCCGCTGGAGCAAGGTCATCATCTGTACCGACGCCGACGTGGACGGCTTCCAGATAAGGACGCTCATCCTCACCATGCTTTACCGCCTTGTGCCCACGCTCATCCGCGAGGGTTACGTGTTCATCGCGGAGTCGCCGCTTTATGAGATCGAGAGCAAGGGAAAGACGTACTTTGCCTACTCCGACAGGGAAAAGGCGGAGATCGTGGACGGCCTCAAGGGCGCGAAGGCCAGCATCAGCCGCAGCAAGGGCCTCGGCGAGAACGACCCGGACATGATGTGGATGACGACCATGAATCCCGAAACGCGCCGGCTCATAAAAGTCATGCCGGAGGACGCGGCGCGCATGGCGGAGGTCTTTGACCTGCTCCTCGGCGACAACCTTGAGGGCAGAAAAAATCACATAGCGGAATTCGGATACAAATACCTCGATATGGCCGACATATCATGAACTGATGGGGGAACATATGAAAAGAACATACGAAAACACCTTTGTGCAGGGGAGAGAGCTTACGAAGAAGCTTATCATCGCCACGGTCATAAGCTGCGTTATGAGCATCGTGTGCGAGCAGATAGGAAGCCCCGTGCAGCCGCTGTTCTTCTGGCTGACAGTGCTCATCTTCGCCGCGGTGATATACGTCATGGTGAAGTACTGCCGCTGCCCGCACTGCGGAAAGCGCATCATGTTCGGCGTGCTGAAGATCACCGTCTGCCCGAGCTGCCGCCGCAGCCTCATCACCGGCAAGAAGGCGAAAAAGGGCCAGTTTTGATGTAAAGAGTAGGTCGATATGGCAAAGAAAAAGCAGGAAGAAAAGAAAAAATACGATAATCCCAACGTCCTCGGTCTGCGTGCGGAGGTGCTTGAGCAGCCCATAACCGAGACGCTGGAGACGAACTATATGCCCTACGCCATGAGCGTCATCGTCTCGCGCGCCATCCCGGAGATAGACGGCTTCAAGCCCTCCCACAGAAAGCTGCTGTACACCATGTTCAAGATGGGGCTTTTGACCGGCGCGCGCACAAAAAGCGCGAATATCGTCGGCCAGACGATGCGGCTCAACCCGCACGGCGACGCCGCCATATATGACACGATGGTGCGCCTTTCGGCGGGGTATGAGGCGCTTCTGACGCCGTTCGTCGATTCAAAGGGCAACTTCGGCAAGGTCTATTCGCGCGACATGTCCTACGCCGCCTCGCGTTATACCGAGGCGAAGCTCTCCGCCATCTGCGCGGAGGTTTTCCGCGACATCGACAAGGACAACGTTGACTTTGTGGATAATTACGACGGCAGCATGACGGAGCCCGCGCTTCTGCCCACGGCGTACCCGAATGTGCTCGTTTCCGCCAACTCCGGCATTGCCGTCGGCATGGCCAGCCAGATATGCGGCTTCAATCTGAATGAGGTCTGCCAGACTGCCATAAACTATATACGCGACCCCGAGTTCGACATAATGTCCACTCTGCCCGCGCCGGACTTTTCCACCGGCGGCGAGATAATCTACGACCGCCGCGAGATGGAGGAGATATACCGCACCGGCCGCGGCAGCTTCAAGGTCCGCGCAAAGTGGCGGCATCTCCCCAAGGAAAACATCATCGAGATATATGAGATCCCCTATACCACCACGTCCGAGGCGATAATCGACAAGGTGGCGGAGCTTATCAAGGCCGGCAAGGTGCGCGAGATAAACGACATGCGCGACGAGACCGACCTCGGCGGTCTGCGCCTTGCGATAGACCTCAAGCGCGGCGTCGATCCGGAAAAGCTCATGCAGAAGCTTTTCAAGATGACCACGCTTCAGGACAGCTTCCCCTGCAACTTCAACATCCTTGTCGCCGGGAACCCGCGCGTCATGGGCGTGCGCGAGATACTGGACGAGTGGACGGCGTGGCGCATGGAGTGCATCCGCCGCCGCGTGTTCTTCGACCTTCAGAAAAAGCAGGAGAAGCTGCATCTTCTCAAGGGCCTTGCGCGCATCCTGTTGGATATCGACAAGGCGATAGAGATAATCCGCAATACGGAGCTTGAGGCCGACGTCGTGCCGAATCTGATGATGGGCTTCGGCATCGACAAGGTGCAGGCGGAGTATGTCGCGGAGATCAAGCTGCGCAATATAAACCGCGAATATATCCTCAAGCGCACGGCGGAGACTGAAAGCCTTGAAAGCGAGATAGAGGAGCTTGAAAGCATCCTCAATAACCGCCGCAAGATAAAGAATATCATCATCAGCGAGCTTGACGCCATAAATAAAAAATACCCCCAGCCGCGCAAAACGACGCTCGTCTACGCCGGTGAGGTGGAGGAATTCACTGAGGAGCAGCAGGTGGAGGATTACCCCGTCACGCTCTTCCTCTCGCGCGAGGGGTATTTCAAAAAGATAACCAACCAGTCTCTGCGCATGAGCAGCGAACAGAAGTATAAGGAGGGCGACGGGCTGCGTCTCAGCTTTGAATCCTCCAACCGGCGGGAGCTGCTCATCCTCACGGATAAACAGCAAATGTACAAGGCACGCGTTTCGGACTTTGACGACTGCAAGGCGTCGGTGCTGGGCGTGTACCTGCCGGCGAAGCTCGGCATGGACGAGGGCGAAAGCGTCGTCACCATGATAGACCCCGGCGATTATAAGGCGCATCTGCTCTTTGCCTTTGAAAACGGCAAGGCCGCGCGCGTGGAGCTTTCCGCCTATGAGACAAAGACCAACCGCAAGAAGCTCGTCAACGCGTACTCGGACAAAAGCCCGCTTGTTGCTGTGCTCGTGCTCGACGGCGAGGCGGATATCGTCTGCCGCGCGAGTGACGACAGGGCGCTTGTTTTCAATACGTCGCTCCTTGCGCCCAAGACCAGCCGCGCCACGCAGGGCGTCGGCGTGATGTCGCTCAAGGCAAAGCGCGTCGTCGCCGCTGTGCAGCGGCTTGAGGAGTCCGGCATTCAGAACACCGCGCGCTACCGTGTGCGCAGTCTGCCTGCCGCCGGCGCGCTCCTGAAGCCGGAGGACAGGGAAGAGCAGCAGCTTTCGCTGCTGGAAGAGTAATGACCGGGGCTTGACTCCCACGCAGAAGGAGGCATTTGATGGACTCTATCAAAAACCAGTTGAACGGCCGCCCCATAATGTCGCAGGTCGTGAAGTACGCGCTCATCGTTGTTGGCGCGGCGATAGGCGCGGCGGGATTTCAGTTTTTCATGCTCCCGAACGCCATCGTTTCCGGCGGGCTTACGGGTATTGCGCAGATCGTAAACCGCCTGACGGGGCTTCCCGTCGGCGTGCTCAGCATAATTCTCAACGTTCCGCTTTTCATCGTCGCGTGGAAGCAGTTCGGCACTGACTTCATCGTCAGCTCCTTTGTCGGCACGGTGCTCTACTCCGTGTTCATCGACGCGGCGGCAATGACCAATATCGTCGCCACGACGGACCCCATGCTCGCCAGCATCATCGGCGGCGTTATAAAGGGCCTCGGCCTCGGCACCATCTATTACGTCGGCGCGACGACGGGCGGTGTGGATATAGTCGCACGTTTTCTCCGCCGCCGCTTCCCGTATATCAATTTCGGCACGCTCATCCTGCTGATGGACGCGGTCATCATCGCAGCCTATGCCCTCATTTTCCGCATCGTCGAAAGCGCGATGTATTCGCTCATCTGCATGTTTGTTGTCAGCCGCGCCATTGACCTTGTGCTCTACGGCCTTGATAACTCCAGCATCGTCTACATCGTCAGCGAGCATACAGACACCATCGTCAAGGAGATCACCTCCGGCATACTTCACCGTGGCGTCACGCTGCTCCATGCCGAGGGGGCGTATACCCATGAGGAAAAGCAGGTCATCATGTGCGTCATAAAGCGCCCGCAGATAGCGGAGATCCGCCGCCTCGTCAGGAATATCGACCAGCGTGCCTTCCTTGTCGTGACGGACGCGAAGAATGTTTTCGGCAAGGGCTTTGACAGCATAAACGAGACTAACTGACACCCGGCTGCTTGGAGGCGAATAATGAAGAAAAAACACGCCGCGCTGCTTTCGCTGCTGCTGGCGGCCGTGCTGCTCTGCGGCTGCGGCAGCGTGTTTGATAAGGAATATGTCGCCATAGACGACTATGTGCCGACCGTGCAGGACCCTGCGCAGTCGGGGGAGCGGGTCACCGTGCGCAACTTCACAGCCTTGAAGCAGGCCATACGCACGCTCGTCTCCAACGGCGAGACCGAGGGCAGCATCGTTTTCGACGCCGCCTATGACGGCGATACCACCGAGGATATGGCCAGCGCCTGCTGGCAGGTGCGCACGCAGGACGCGCTGTGCGCCTACTGCGTCAGCAACATCGCCTATGACCTTTCGCGCATCGTCACGTACTACGAGGCCAAGGTGTACGTCAGCTATGCCACATCCGGCGAAGAGGCGGAGAGCATCATAAAGCTTCCGTATTCCACAGGGCTTGAGCGGCTTATCGAAAGCGCGTTTGAGCAGGGGCAGACGAAGCTTGTCGTGCTCATCAACCGCAGTGCGCTCAGCGCGGAGGATATGGAGGGCACTGCCGCGCGCGTGTACAGGGAAAACCCGGCCACAGCGCCCAAAGCACCCAGCGTCAGCGTCAACATGTACAGCGGCGCGAATATGCAGCGCCTTTATGAGATAAACCTACGTTACGGCATGGGGGCGGAGGAGCTTGCCGCGAAGAAGCGCCAGCTTGCCCGCGTCACGCCGTTTGAGCAGCTGAATATCGAGGAGCTTGACGAGGCCGAGCGCGCGCTTGCGGCTTACGAGTATCTTGTGGATAATTGCAGCATTGCCGACGAGGGGCAGGGCGGCAGCATATACGCCGCGCTTGTCGAGCACAGCACGGACAGCGAGGGCGCGGCCCTTGCCTTTGTTGAGCTTTGCCGCCAGCTCAAGGTGGACTGCCAGATCGTCTACGGCCAGCGCGCGTGGCGCGACCACTGCTGGAACATCATCCGCGTCAACGGCGATTATTATCATGTCGATGCGGGGCTGACGAATGCCGATATCAATGCAAGCTTCCTGAAAACCGATCAGGACTTCTGGGAGAGCTACCGTTGGGATGTGTCTGCCTATCCCGTGTGCAGCGGCGCGCTCACCTATGACGACCTTGCGGCACAGGAAAGCCCGGCGGAGGAAGCGCCGCAGGATGAAGCCGGGGAAGGCGCGGACGATGTGCTTACAGAGCCGGACGCGGAGGATGCGGCCGGTTGAACCGGACATTTTCGGCGCGCGCAAATAAACCTGCGCGCGCCGAAAAAAACGCTTGACAATTCAGAAGAATCTGGTATAATTATCAGCGTTGCAGATGCGGCTTTAGCTCATCCGGTAGAGCGCCACCTTGCCAAGGTGGAGGTAGCGAGT
>URPU01000010.1 GCA_900549865.1 uncultured Eubacteriales bacterium | reverse complement strand
GAACGTCAGACGGCGCCGGACGCCCAAGGACAGATTTCCCCAAAATCGGCGGCGGATGCGGCCAGTGATATCAACGGTGCAGGAACGTCGGTTACCAGAGGTTCGGCTAAGCAGAACGCTGTGATCAATATCCTTATCATCGGTGATGATACTTTCCGGCTTGAGGATATGGACAGCAACGGCAATGCCGACGGGGAGATGCTCGTTTCAATAAACAGCGACACGAAAGAGCTTATTTTTACGACCTTTCTCAGGTATATTGAGGTCAAGGATGCCGGCGGAAGCAGTGCTCGGCTTGCGAAGATTTACCGCGCCGGTGGTGTTGATGCGCTCATAAATGCGTTTGAAGATAATTTTGAGATAGATATAGATCATTACGTCTGCTTGAATTTTGTGCAAGCAGTGACGCTGCTTGAAAAGATAGGCAGTATAAGCGTGCATTTGTCGCCGGATGAGATTGCCGCGATGACGCGTAAGATAGACAATATAAACTCCCTTATTGGCGCACAGACCGGTGATAACATGCTTCCGTCAGATGCTGCTGGTACATATGAGCTGAACGCGGTCCAAACGCTTGCGTATATGCGCATCCGCCCGTCAGACGACAATACGGATTTTGCGCGTGCGACGCGGTCGCAGGTCGTTCTTGCGGCGCTGCTTGAAAAAGTCAAGAGCATGAATGTTGCGCAGCTTGCGTCGCTTGCCGGTGCGGTTTCGGAAAATGTTGATACAGATATCTCCGTTGCCGATATGATCGGCCTTGCGGCAGAGTTTAAGGAACTGTCCGGATATGAAAAGTTTACGGATATCATACCGATAGAAGGAACGTACAGCTTCACGGACTCCGACAGGCATTATATAGAAACGAGTCTGCCGGAGAACGTTGAGCATCTGCACGACTCCATATATGAGGGGATACACTGAGGAGAAAGAATGCTTGTTTTTGTTACAGGTGTAAACGGACAGCTCGGCTATGACACGGTGAAGGAGCTTCTTTCACGCGGGCATCACGTGATTGGCTCCGGCACGGCGGTGGAGTGCCGCTGTGCGTGCGAGTACTGTCGGCTTGACATTACGGATGCAGCCGCGGTAAACGCTGCACTTATGCGCATAAAACCGGACGCCGTGATACACTGTGCCGCTTGGACGGCGGTGGACGCGGCCGAGGAAGAAGAAAACCGCGGCAGGGTCTATGCTGTGAATGTGGACGGAACGGCCAATATTGCGTCGGCGTGCAGCGCGCTCGACTGCAAGCTGCTGTATATAAGCACAGACTATGTGTTTGACGGGCAGGGCGATGAGCCATGGCGACCCGACTGCCCTACGTATGCGCCGCTGAATGTTTACGGCCGGTCGAAGCTGGAAGGGGAGCTTGCTGTTGCCTCCGCCGTCGAGAGGTTCTTCATTGTCAGGACGGCGTGGGTGTTTGGCGTCAACGGGAAGAATTTCGTCAGAACCATGCTGGAGCTTGGAAGGACACATGATTCACTGCGCGTCGTTAACGACCAGATAGGCACACCGACTTATACGCCCGACCTTGCGCGTCTGCTGGCGAATATGATAGAAAGCGAAAAGTACGGTTATTATCACGCGACTAATGAGGGCGGCTTTATATCCTGGTACGATTTCGCGGTCGAGATATTCCGGCAGGCCGGGTACAGTGTTGAGGTGATCCCAGTTTCAACGGCGGAATACGGCTTGTCGAAGGCGGCGCGGCCGTTCAACAGCCGCCTTGACAAGGGCAAACTCACGCAGTGCGGCTTTGTGCCTTTGCCTGATTGGAAGGACGCGTTGAGCAGATATTTAAACGAAATACACGCGCACGGACAGGGGATGTAAAAACGTGACTTTTACGGAAACAAAGCTTAAAGGGGCATATGTAATCGAGCCGAGAGTTTTCGGCGACAACCGCGGTTTTTTTATGGAGACATGGTCGAAGAAAGACTTTGAAAATGCCGGGCTGTTCTATGACTTTGTACAGGATAATCACTCTCTTTCGACTGTGAAGGGCACTCTGCGCGGCATACATTTTCAGCGCGGAGATAAGGCGCAGGCAAAGCTAGTGCGCTGCGTAAGGGGCGCGGTGCTTGACGTCGCGGTCGATCTCAGGCCGTCCAGCCCGACTTATCTGCAATGGATATCGGCGGAGCTTTCAGAGGAGAATAAGAAGATGTTCCTTATTCCGAAGGGCTTCGGGCATGGTTTCCTTACTTTGACTGACCATTGTGAATTCCTGTATAAGGCCGACGCCTGTTATGCGCCGGAGGCCGACGGCGGAATACGCTGGAATGACCCGGATATTGGCATAGATTGGCCGGTGACGGCGCCTATACTGTCCGAAAAGGATAAATGCGCGCCGTTTTTGAAGGATGCCGTCACGGGCTTCGATATATATTGACACGCCGTTGCGCGCCGCTTTGCGTGGGAAAATCAAAGGTTCGGAGTAATTTGATGAGTTCTGATAGAGCAGAGAAAAAAATGCAGAAGGTCGCAGTGATACTTGGCAGTAACATACATTGGTCGCCGTATTACCTGAGATATGAAAAACAACTTAACGCGCTTGGGCAGCCGTTCGACCTGATAATCTGGAACAGGGAAGGACTTGCAGAGGACGTAAAGGCGAATATTATAGAGCTTCGCCTTGCGGATGTCAGCAATAACCGCAACCCATTCAAACTGTGGAAATTTGTGGCTTTCTGCCGCTTTGTACTCAGAACGATAAAAAAGAACGGATACGATAAACTAATTTTCCTCGGCACGCATGGCTGCGCTGTCTCATTTTGCGAGCCGTACCTGAAAAGGCACTATAACGGCCGTCTGTGGATAGACATACGCGATGATCAATATGAATGGTTCCCCCCGTTCTACTGGGGTGAAAAGGCGAGTATAGACGCTTCATACGAGACGGTCATATCTTCACCCAAGTATGAAAAATTCCTGCCGCCGCATGACTATCTGCATATACACAACATTGACCCGAACGCTATGGAGATAAAGGCGGCATATAAGCACATTCCTGACCCGGATGGCAGAATACGCATCAGTTTTATCGGCAATGTGCGTTATTTTGAGCAGAACAGACTGCTTTTGAAGCATCTCGGAAATGACAGCAGGTTCTGCCTGCAATATTTCGGCAGCGGAACAGAGATTCTCAAGCATTATTGTGAGGATAACAATATAACAAATGTCGTTTTTGGCGGTGCTTTCCCGCAGAGTGAGACAGTTCATTTTTATGAGCGCACTGATATAATAAACAATGTCTACGGCAATGACACGATGAATCTTCAACTGGCGCTGTCCAATAAGCTCTACTATTCCTTGCTGTTTGAGCTTCCGCTCCTTGTCTCCGAGGGCACATTTATGGATGAGCTTACAGCGCAGTACGGCATTGGATTTGCATTCTCCGATGACGATGGGTTTGCCGACAGGCTTGAAGCGTGGTATCGCTCGCTCAGTGAAAACAGGACCGGGCATAGATATGCCGAACTGCTCGATAAAGTGAAAAAAGAGGACGATCATTGCACGGACAGGTTTGCCGACTTTATTTCAAGTTGACGGCGGCAGACCTGTGTTTGCATTTGAGGGCTTAGGGAATGTCAGCATCAATAATCATTCTGAACTATAATAACGCGGAGGAGACCGCCGAATATGTTGGGCGAATCTGCGAATATAAATGCCTTGACCATGTCATAATTGTGGACAACGCTTCGACCGACTGCTCTGCCGTTCGGCTTAAGCCGCTGTGCACGGGAAAGGTCGAACTTGTGAAATCCGGCGAAAACAGAGGATATGCCGCCGGGAATAATCTCGGACTGCGCTATGTGTGCGATAAGTACGGTACACATGGCGTGGCGATCATTTCTAACCCGGATATAATCGTGTCAGAAGCGAGTGTCGAAAACATTTTGAAAGCTTTCTCCGGCAGGGAAGAGCTTTTCGCTGTTACCGGGCTTGTCTATAACAGATACGGAAAGCAGATCCCGCTTATTACATGGCGAATACCGACGGCCGGAATGCTGTTTGCGGAGTCGAGTGTGTGGCTGAGAAAGCTGCTGTGGGCGCTGTTTAAATATGGGAAGCGCTATACGCGCGAGGAGCTGACACCGAAAGAAGGCTTTATAAAGGGCGATGCGCTGCCGGGCTGTTTCTTTGCGGCTGATATTGAGAAGTTTGCCGGTATGGGATTTTTCAGCGAGAGCACTTTCCTTTTTTATGAGGAGGAGATACTGTTCGCCGAAGCGAAGCGGCGCGGCTACGTAAGCGGCGTTACGACTGACAGCAGCTTGATCCACAACGAGGGGACGACGATACGGAGGCTTAATTCGTGGTATAAACGCGAAAAACTCATGGAAGATAGCTGCACCGTGTATATGCGGGAGAGTTTGCACAAGGGGAATGGACTATGCACCCTTTACAGAGTATGGAACCGGATCTGCGTACCTGAGAGATATCTCGCTGAAAAACTGCGTCTGATGAAAGCCGGCAAATAAAGTACGGGATGCTGCATCGCATGTAGGAGCTTGTATGGAGAAGTATGTTCTTTCATTTTCATATGGGGATTATCTCTCCGCAAACGGCGGAACGGACAAGGTAATACTTGAGCATCAGCGGATGTTCAACGAAATTGGCGTTTCATACCTATATTTCTGTCCTGTGCGGTTTACATATAGGCTGCCGTTTCCTCCTAATTCCTTCTGGCTTATGATCCTTGACGGAAAACGGCAGTCCATGCTGCATACCTCGGAGGTCATATCGTATCTCAACAGTATCACCGCAGACGGCGGCGAGTGCCTTGGCCTTTTCATACACCATCTGCTCGGCCTGAATCTGCCCGGCGTGAAAGAGATAGCCGGTGCATATACGGGCAGCGTGTATGTTTATGTCCACGATTATTATAATATTTGCACTGCCTATAATCTTGTAAGGCCGGGCACAAATGAGCTGTGTGAAGGCGAATTGTGCGAGGAAAAGTGCGGCGATTGCCCCGCGTTGGCAAACAGCCTCAAACTGCGCGCCGAGATAACCGGGATTTTTGACGCTGTTGACAAAGAAAGGCTGTTCTTCATCTGCCCCTCTCCGGTCGCACAGCAGCATATTGCGCATTCCCTGCCCGCATACAGTGCCAACACGATGATCATACCGCACCAGAAGCTGAAAGGCAGCTTTGACGGCAACAGAAATGTGGAGTTCCCGCTGAAAATTGCGTTTATAGGCGGTATGACCGAACTCAAGGGATGGAAGGAATTCTGCCGTCTGGCAGAACTCTACAGCGGGGAAGCTTACCGGTTCTACTATTTCGGTGTGTTTCCTGTACATGACGACAGGATAACCGCAGTGCCGGTACATTTTCGTGATGGCCGCTCAGCCATGACGCAGGCGTTGCGGGAAAATGGGATAGACTGCGTTTTCCTCTGGTCGAAATGCCATGAGACCTATTCCTATACTTATTATGAAGCACTGTCGGCAAATTGCTATATCATCACGAATAAGGACAGCGGTAATATTCAGCACCAGGTGCGGCAGCGCGGCAGCGGCGTTGTGACCGACGATGCCGGACTTGATGCGCTGTTTTCTGCACCGGCAGATTTTATGACGCTTGTGTCGGAATATAAAAGCACCTGCTGCGGCATACCGGACACGCTTGAAGAAAACGATGAGATCGTGCAGAAAACTCTTGAAGCTGCCTTGGAATGTGCAGGTACGTTCAGTTTTTCGGGCACTGCGCGTACTGACCCATTACGGCATGTGGCGGGCAGTATATATTACATGGCCTACAGGATCAAAATGCATGTTAAGAAAATGTGATCGGATTTGAGTGCTGAATGAAACGAGTAGTTAATATAAAAAACATGCTTGCCGCCGTCGCAATTTTTCTTGTGATGTTCTGCGCCTATACGACAGGTTCAGTTCTGGATGTGCTTTTCGACGCAAAGCTAAAGGCCGCTTATCTGCTGCTGGCGCTTTTGATGATGGTGACGTCGGCGGGGATACGCATATCAAAGGTGCCGCTGTCGGCGCTCGCGCTCGTCTGCTGTCTTATTGTTATTTTGCTGAATAAAAATGCCAATATTGTGCACGGGTATTTTCTGTCGGATTTTTTCCTTATTCTTTTTGGACTTATTATGCTTTTTGCAGTCAATACTCCGCGCTGGCATGGCGCGTTTATTAAACTTATCTGCATTTTCGGCTGCATTCACGCCGTTGTGACTGTTTCACAGGCGATAGCACCGTCTATATACAGGGCGCTTATATTACCGCTGTACGCAGGTTCAAGATACTACACTCAGGTGAATTATCAGCTCAGCAACGGTTTTCTGCCGGGGCTTTCGTTTCATTACAGCACGAACGGCATCTACCTCGCAACAAGCCTTATGCTTGCCGCTGTGCTGGTAATATGCTGCAGAACACCGAGGAGAAGAAACTTTATTCTTTTCCTTTTGATAGCGGCAGGGCTGCTGCTCACGGGAAAGCGCGGAGTCACCGTTTTCTCCATTGCGGGCTTTTTTATGGTGTATTATATATATAAAAGCGACAAGCCGCATAAGCGCATTGTCAATATTCTTGCGCTGCTTCTTGCGCTGCTGGTCGTGCTCGTGGTCATGAGCGCCGTAATGCCGGAGATGACAGGGTTTATAGCGCGCTTTCAGGAGCAGTCACGTTCAGGCGATATCAGCACGGGCCGGTTTGCCCTGTATGCGTTGGCGTTTCAGCGATTTCTCACAAATCCGCTTTTCGGCACAGGCTGGGACACATTCAAGTATTTCCACGAGCTTAACTTCGGACAGATGCTGAATGTGCATAATGTGTACATCCAATTGCTTTCAGAAAATGGGATGATCGGCGCAGCGCCGTTTTATTTTCTGCTTATATGGTATTATGTGCGCGCAGTAAAAGCACTTAAGAGGCTTCGCCGCAGCCATGCGGGGGAATATCCGCACGACGAGCTGATGCTGAGCATAAGCGTGGCGGAGCAGACACTGTTCCTGCTGTACTGCCTGACAGGTAATCCGCTGTACGATCCGCAGGCGCTGTTTCCATATGCGTGTTCGGTCGCGGCGGGGGAGTACTGCATAAGGCATCCGGCGGCCAAGGCTTAAAATAATCGGAGGCAGCAATGAAGATTGGCATTCTGACGTTTTATTATGCGGACAATTACGGTGCAATGCTCCAAGCGTATGCATTGCACCGGTATATACAAAACAACGGGGCGGAGGCATATTTTGTTCCGTATATTCCGGCAAATGAGCAGCGCGCATATTCTATAGACCCGCTCAAAGGCTATGGCGCGAAGGACAAGCTGCGCCGCGTTATGCAGCTTGGCGTGCGGATGGACAATTACCGCGCATTCAGGGCTTTCAGAGAAAACTGCATACCTGTCGGCAATGGCAATGACAACCCGGATGTCGTCATAGTCGGCAGCGATCAGGTGTGGAATGAGAAAATAGTTGATGATATCGCGCCGTATATGCTTGATTGGGTTCCAGAAACCTGCAAAAAGGCTTCATATGCCGCAAGCTGCGGCACAGCGGAGGTTTCGGAGGCCACACTGGCGGCAATGCGGACGCATCTGCCATCTTTTACGGCTGTGTCAGTGCGTGAGCAGGCAACAGCGCAGGTGCTTGCCGGTATAGGCATACATGCGGAGGCTGTGGCAGATCCGGTTTTCCTGCTTCCGGCGGATGCGTGGACGCAGATAGAGTCTGTGCCTGACGGGATAACTGCGGACAAGGGCTTTGTCCTGCTGTACCTTCTGCGCCGGGATAACGCCGCCGCGGCTGCGGCGGCCGAATATGCGGAGAGGCACGGTCAGCGGCTTTATGTCATACATCCGATGGGCGCAAAAATGACGGACTGCGGAACTCTTCTGAACGGAGTAGGACCGCGCGAGTTCGTATGGCTCATACATCATGCCGGGGCTGTCTTTTCAAATTCATTTCATGCCGCTTCGTTTTCCGTTATATTTGAAAAACCGTTGTGTACCTTTGCAAACGGAAATCTTGGCGGCAGAGTAAGCAATCTGCTGGGGTATGTAGAACGGAGAGAGATGGACGGCGGAATAATAGTTCCAATGGCGGATTCGCCGGAGCTATGTGCTCTGATAGAGCATTCAAAAGAATTTATAGACAATATTTTGAAATGAGGCTGCGCATTTCGTGTTATGCACGGCGTACCGGGGCGGTAAAATGGGAAAGCATCAGGAATTAATGAAAAATACTGCGTATATAACTGTCGGCAAGGTATGTACGCAGTTTATTTCGTTTCTGCTTCTGCCGCTGTATACGCTGCTGCTGACAACGTCGGAATACGGAACGGCAGATATCATCAATTCGTATACATACCTGCTGGTGTACGTTGTTTCGCTTCAAATTGAGCAGGGTGTATTCAGGTTCCTTGTAGAGAAGCGTGACGTTACGGATGCGCGAGACAGGACGGAGATCGTCAGCACCGGCGCGCTTATAATAACGTTGTCCTCTGCGGTATACTTCGTCATATTTATGGGCGTCAGGAAGCTTGTCAGCATACCGTATGCCATTTTCCTGTTCATCAATGTCGTGGCTGTTTCATTTTCCGGCCTTACGCTGCAAATTGCCAGAGGCTTTGGCGATAATATCGCGTATGCCGCGGGCAGCTTTATATCGGCGACTGTTACTATTATTTTCAATGTCTTGTTCATTGCAGTTTTCAAATGTGGCGCGGCAGGGCTTCTTGCGTCACTTTTCCTTGGAAATGCGGCGTGTATAGTTTTTCTGAACTTTAAATGTAAGATCGGAAGGTCATTTTCATTTTCGGCTTTCAATAGACAGCTTGCGAGAAAGCTGCTGGCGTATTCACTTCCGCTCATTCCAAATTGCCTTGCATGGTGGGTCGTCGGTGCGTCAGACAAATCAGTCGTGACGTTTTACATGGGGGCTGCGGCAAATGGAATACTTGCCATAGCGCACAAGTTCCCGAATGTATATATTACGGCGTATCAGATATTTAACACCTCGTGGACGGAGTCTGCGGCGCTGCATATTGCCGACGATGACAGCGAGGAGTTTTTCGCGGAGATAACAAATAAAGCCTTTTCATTCTTTTCCTGTCTGTGTGCCGGGATGATAGCTGCTATCCCGCTGATTTTCAACCTGCTGATAAATGAGCAGTATGCCGCGGCTTATGAACAGATACCGCTGCATATGATAGCGGCATTTTTCAATGCGCTTCAAGGGATGTACAGCGTCCAGTATATCGCACTAAAAAGGACAAAGCAGCTTGCAATATCGACAGGAATGGCGGCAATAATAAATCTTGCAGTTTGCCTTGCTCTTATCAGGCCGATAGGACTGTATGCCGCATCTGTGTCATCCATTGCGGCCTATGCGGTAATAATCGCGTACAGAATATATGATTTGAGAAAGCAGCTCAAGATTTGCATAGAGGCGAAGCTGATTTTCGGTGCGCTTGCCCTGTTTGCTGTGACGATTTTTGCTTACTACAGCGGGAATATAATAATTCAACTGTCCGTACTTGCAATAGTTATTGCTGCAAGCTATATGCTGAACCGCTCTTTTGCTGGTATGCTTGTCGAAATCCTTAAGAAAAAGCTTTCCCACTGATAAAATACGTTTTGATATATGGTGATATGAGATGAAAAGCGGTAAATACCCTGTGCTTTATGAAAATAAAGCAGATTGCTGTGGTTGCACGGCGTGCTTTGCGGTCTGTCCGGCTGATGCGATAAGCATGCAGCCGGATCAGGAAGGGTTCTTGTACCCTGTTATTGATGAAGAAAAGTGCCTGTGCTGCTATACCTGTGTTGGTGTATGTCCAATCAAGAACAGCAGACAGCGGGAGTACGGAAAATGAACACAAAAGTATTTGCGGCAAGGGTAAAGGACAGCAAAGTGCTCATGCGCAGCTCGTCAGGCGGAATGTTTACTGCATTATCGGATGCGATATTCAGAGAAAACGGCGCTGTGGCGTGCGCGGTGTATGATTATGAAGAGCACAGGACTGTGTTCAGACTGATGACGAGCGCGGCGGAGAGAGATGCGGCAAGAGGCTCAAAATACATGCAGGCCTATCCGGGAAACATTTTTTGCGAATGTGAATGTTGGCTGCAAAGCAATCCGGGGCGGAACATCCTTTTTGTTGGCACTGGCTGTCAGGCGGACGGATTCAGGCGCTTTACTGAAAAGAAAGGATTTTCGGGGCGCGTCTATACGGTGGATATAATATGCCATGGCGTGCCAAGCCCGCTGATATGGGATGAGTATGCCAAATATATTGAGGAAAAGTACGGTGGAAGGATAGAGTTCCTTTCATTCAAGGATAAACGGAAAAACTGGCACTATCCAACTCCACTGGTCAAGATGAACGGAAAAGAGCATTATATAAGGGATTATGTAAAAATCTTTTACAGTCAATGCGCCCTGCGGCCGTCCTGTCACGTCTGCCCGTATGCGTCCATGAGCAGAAGTGTGGACATGACGATCGGTGATTATTGGCATATTGAGGAGAAAATGCCGGATTTCTATTCTTCGGATGGTAATTCATTGGTGCTTATCTATACTGAAAGAGGGATGCAGCTTTTTGATATGCTCAAGGCAGATATTGACTATGAGGAAAGCGATACTGAAAGTTGCTGGCAGAATAATCTTGAAAAGCCAACGCCGGTGTCGCCGCGAAGAGAGCAGTTCTGGCGCGATTATGAGGAAAAGGGGATTGCATATATCCTGAATGAATACGGCAGGATACCGGAAAAGCAGATAATAAAAGATAAACTTGCTGTTGCCCTGAGATCCCTGCAAAAAAGATAATTACACATACACGCAGCGCTGCGGCAGCCGTGGAAGGTTCACCGCAGCGCTGTGGTTTCTATATCCCAAGGAGAGACAATAAGTTGCATTTTCAGTTATTCTAATATTGCCCCGGACATTTTATACTAAGCACATATTAATTTGTATAGTAAGGTGGTATAGCTATGCAATACGGTCATTTTGATAATGCGCGGCGCGAATATGTCATTGACAGGATAGATCTGCCCGTCTCGTGGACAAATTACATCGGCATAGGCGACATGTACGGCGTTTTCAATCATACGGCGGGGGGATATCTCCTTTACCAGAGCCCGGAGTATCACCGGATAAGCCGGTTCAGACCGAACGGCGTGCCGATGGACGGCCCCGGCCACTATGTCTATATCCGCGATAACGATACCGGCGATTATTGGACTGTCTCATGGCAGCCGGTCGGGAAGGACAAGGCAAAGTACTCCTGCCGGCACGGGCTGAGTTACGTCAAATACCTCTGTGATTATAGCGAAATCCACGCCGAACAGACGCTTATGGTGGCGATGGACGACCCGGTGGAGCTGTGGAATGTGACACTGAGAAACGACAGCGGCCGCCCGCGTGATCTCTCGGTGTTTTCCTATGTGGAATTCAGCTTCCACCAGATAGACATGGACAACCGCAACTTCCAAATGAGCCTGTACGCCGCAGGGAGCCGCTATCGTGACGGCGTGATAGAGTACGAGCTTCACTATGAGGAGGACGGCTACCAGTTCTTTACCGGCAGTTTTGAGCCGGACGGCTTTGAATGTTTGCGCGATGCCTTCATGGGACCGTACAGGACGGAGAGAGATCCGCAGACCGTTGAAACAGGGGACTGCCGCGGCTCGTTTGAGGATGGCGGCAACCACTGCGGCTGCCTGAAAAAGAATATCACGCTGCGCCCCGGCGAGGATGCGCGGCTCATATTCATGCTTGGCGAGGGCGGGGCGCAGGCAGGGCGTGCCGCGCGGGATAAGTATACGCCGGAGAGATTCGACAGCGACTTTGCGCGCCTTGCGGAGTTCTGGGATGAAAAGCTCGGCTGCTTGCAGATAGACACGCCGAATGAGGGCATGAACACGGAGATAAATATCTGGAATCTCTATCAAAGCGAAATAAACGTGATGTTTTCCCGCTTTACCTCGTTTATAGAGGTCGGCGGAAGAACCGGCCTTGGCTACCGCGACACGGCGCAGGACGCAATGATGGTGCCGCACTCTGACCCCGAAAAATGCCGGGCACGCCTTGTGGAGCTTATGCGCGCACTGACGCGCGCCGGGTACGGGCTGCACCTTTTTGAGCCGCGCTGGTTCGAGCCGGAGCAGAAGCAGCAGTCGTTCAAATCGCCGACTGTTGTGCCGACGCCGGATAAGAGCCAGATCGTGCACGGCATAAAGGATGCATGTGCGGACGATGCGCTGTGGCTGGTCTCCTCAGTTGTGCAGTATATAAAGGAGACCGGCGAACTGCGCTTTGCCGACGAGGTCATCACCTATGCCGACGGCGGCGAGGGCACGGTCTATGAGCATATGCGGCGCATATTGGACTTCTCTGCGGCACAGGTCGGGCAAAACGGCATCTGCAAGGGCCTGCGCGCCGACTGGAACGACTGCCTCAACCTCGGCGGCGGCGAGAGCGCGATGGTGAGCTTTCTGCACTACTGGGCGCTCAACAATTTCGCCGCGCTTGCAAAGCACCTCGGGCGAAATGCCGACGCGGGAAAATATTCCGCCGTCGCGGAGAAGGTGAAGGCCGTGTGCGAAAGCACGCTCTGGGATGGAGAATGGTATATAAGGGGCATAACCGCGGACAATAGAAGGATAGGTACGCACAACGACGCTGAAGGGCGCGTGCACATGGAAAGCAACACATGGGCGGTGCTCTCCGGGGCGGCCTCGCACGCGCGCGGCGTGAAGGCCATGGACAGCGTGGACGAATATCTTTACACGGAGTACGGCCTGATGCTGAACGCGCCGTGCTATACGAAGCCTGACGACGGAATCGGCTTCGTCACGCGCGTTTATCCCGGGCTCAAGGAAAACGGCGCGATATTCAGCCACCCGAATCCGTGGGCATGGTGCGCTGAGGCAATGCTTGGCCGCGGAAGCCGCGCAATAAAATTTTATAATGCCTTGTGTCCGGCGCTGCAAAATGATAAAATAGAAATACGTCAATCTGAGCCGTATTCTTACTGCCAGTTCGTCGTCGGAAAGGCGCATCCCGCTTTCGGACGGGCCAGACACCCGTTTATGACGGGCTCCTCCGGGTGGGCCTACTACGCGGCGACGCAGTATATACTCGGAATAAGGCCGGATTTCGACGGGCTGTGCGTGGATCCGTGCATCCCCTCAGACTGGAAGGAATTTCATGTGACGAGAAAGTGGCGCGGCGCAGTGTATAATATACATGTGCTTAACCCGGATGGCGTGGAGAAGGGCGTAAAACAGATGCTTGCGGACGGAAAACCGGTGGACAGGCTTCCCGTGCTGCCTGCGGGCAGCGTCTGTACCGCTGAAATTATAATGGGGTGAGGATATGATAAAATTCGGAACTGGCGGCTGGCGCGCCATCATTGCGGATGAGTTCACAAAGGCCAATATCAGACTGCTGACGGCCGGACTTTGCCAATTGATGCTTAAGGAAGGGCACGGCGGCGCGGAGATATGCGTGGGCTATGACAGGCGCTTTCTCTCGAAGGAGTCGGCGCACTGGGCGGCGGAGGTTCTGGCGGGCTACGGCTTCAAGGTGTATATGATAAACCGCTCCTCGCCGACGCCGCTGATGATGTTTGTTGTAAAGACGCGCAAAATGCCCTACGGTATGGCCGTCACGGCCAGCCATAACCCCGCCATATATAACGGCATAAAGGTGTTCACCGCCGGCGGCAGAGACGCCGACAGGACTGTGACTGCGAAGATAGAAGCGGAGATAGAAAAGCTCGACGCCGCGGAAGTGAAGAGCGTGGACTATGACGCGGCGCTCGCCGCCGGGCAGATAACGGAGAACAACCCCTCGAACGAGTATATAGACAGCATTCTCGCTTCGATAAATGTGGATGCGATAAAGAAGGCGCAGCTACGCATCGCGCTTGACCCAATGTACGGCGTCAGCCAGACCTGCCTGAGCATGATCCTCATGACCTGCCGTTGTGACCTTGAGATAATTCACGACAGGCATGACACGCTTTTCGGCGGCAAGCTCCCCGCGCCGAACGAAGAG
Organism: uncultured Eubacteriales bacterium; assembly: GCA_900549865.1. Lineage (GTDB taxonomy): Bacteria > Bacillota > Clostridia > Oscillospirales > Oscillospiraceae > Limivicinus. The sequence continues at coordinate 24,475 of URPU01000010.1, read as the reverse complement.
ACCATGGGGCCGCTGTCCGCAGTGGTGCTTGACCGCTACCGCTGTGACCTCGGCATTGCCACTGACGGCGATGCGGACAGGCTTGGCGTTATCGACGATAACGGGCAGTTCGTCCACCCGAACAAGCTTCTTGTGCTGCTGTACTACTATCTCGTCAAGTACCGCGGCTGGAGCGGTCCGTGCGTGCGCAATAATTCCACCACGCACCTGCTCGACCGCGTTGCGGAGGGGCTTGGACAGAAGTGCTATGAGGTTCCTGTCGGCTTCAAATACGTTTCCGCGAAAATGACGGAGACGGATGCGATAATCGGCGGCGAGTCCTCCGGCGGCCTTGCCGTGAAGGGGCATATCTCCGGTAAGGACGGCATTTATGCCGCGGCGCTGCTGGTGGAAATGCTTGCTGTTACTGGGAAGAAGCTTTCCGAGCTTTATAAAGAGATCTGCGACATATACGGTGAGCTCGCGTATGCCGAGGCGGCCTTCACCATGACGCAGGAGAGAAAGGCGGAGCTGCAGCAGCTCCTGTTTGAGCAGATGGCTTGCCCGGACTTCGGCGGCAATGTGGAGCATATAAGCCGCGAGGACGGCTGTAAGGTCTATTTCAAGGACGGAAGCTGGGTCATCTGCCGCTTTTCCGGAACGGAGCCGCTGCTGAGAATGGCGGCCGAGGCGGAGACAAAAGCCGCGGCGGATGCTTATATCGCACGCTGGAAGAGCTTTCTTGCGCTTTGAATTTCTGCAATACCCCGGCATGTGCCGGGGTATTGCTTATACGGGAACGGCAGGGGCTTTATGAGAAAAAAGGACAGAAAACCGCTTTCACTGAAATGGGGGATATCCATCGCAACGATAGTGTGCTGGATACTGCCGATAATAATCGTCACGGTGACGGCTGCGGTTTTTATAAACTATTACTATGACAGGACGATAAGGCAGACGGCGGACGCGGGCGCGGAGAATGCCATGCGTCAGGTCGAGCTGCGCCTTGCCGCGGCGCTTGAGGATTCCAAGGCCGTGTCATACGAGGGCTATGTCCGTCAGGCGTACAGGGGCTATCTTCAGGACAAAAGCAAAAGTGCGATGTATAAGACCGTGACGGACTATCTTTCACAGAAGTATTCGCGCAATGCGGCTTTCAGCGTCATTTACATATCATTTCTTGACGAGGCGCTGGATATCCATCCATATGCCGCCGCGCAGGGCACAGCAAAATATAATGTGCTTCGCAATTATAAGGAAAATGTACTCCCGGAGGTCGAGCGCACTATCGGCGACGCGGATTCGGGGATATTTTTCCTCAGTGTTGGCGACGGCCTGTATATGGTCAGAAACCTTCTCGACAACAGCTTTGAGCCGTATGCGATCCTCGTCATGGAGCTTGAAAAAAGCGTGCTGTTCCAGTCGCTTTACGGCATAAATGGCATACATGCCGTGGAAGTCAGCATTGACGGCGTGCCGGTAAGGTTGGATTCCGGGGATATGCCGGACGGCGTGAAGCCCGCCGTGAAGGAGTATCATGCAGATGTCGAAGGGCATACGCTGACATTCACGGCGCAGACCACCGAGGTGAGTCTGTGGAGCACCATGCCCATGCTGCGCCGGGCGATACTTCTTATCGTGCTGCTGGTCCTGCCGCTGCTTGTTGCGATGATAAGCTTCTTCCACCGCAACATCAATCACCCGATGGAGGTGCTGATAGATGCAAACAGCCGCGTGCAGAGCGGTGAACGCGGATATATCATAGAGGAACAGGCGGCGAACGCCGAGTTTAGACAGCTATACAGCCACTTCAACTCCATGTCAACGGAGCTCAAAAACCAGTTCGACAGGCTGTTTCTTGAACAGCAAGCGCTGCAGCAGGCCAAGATAAAGGCGCTGCAATCGCAGATAAACCCGCATTTTCTGAATAACACGCTTGAGATAATCAACTGGGAGGCGCGCCTTGCGGATAATGAGCGCGTTTGCTCAATGATAGAGGCGCTGTCAACGATGCTGGATGCGGCGATAGGCCGTGACGGGCGGCAGCAGATAGCGCTGTCGGAGGAAATGGATTACGTTGACGCATATCTCTATATCACAGGCGAAAGGCTGGGCGACAAGCTCACCGTGACGCGCGATATAGACGCAGGAATGCTCAATTGCAGCATTCCGCGGCTGATGCTTCAGCCGATAATAGAAAACGCCGTGGAGCATGACCTGACTAGAAACGGCGGCGAGATATGCATAAGGACGTACAGAGACGGCGCAAAGCTGTATTTTGAAGTGGAGCACGACGGCACGATATCGTCAGAGGGCTGGGAGAGCATAAGGGCGTCAATGAATGCGCCCGCTGCCGCCGCGCCGCAGACGGTGCGCAGCGGCGTCGGCATACGCAACGTAAACCAGCGGCTCAAGCTTCTGTACGGAGACGATTATACCTTCACTATAAGCGAGCCGCGCGCGGGGCGTATTCTGGCGCGGATAGTACTCAGCGGGCAAAAATAGAATATTCTTGCCGCCAAGTCCGCAAGGATTGGCAAGAAAGCACAAGCAGGGCTCTTATCTGTGAATGAAAAATGAACTAAAATTATAGCAACGACACAAACCGGTGTCACACTTAAAATTTTAGAGGAGAAATTGACATGAAAAAATTGTTAGCCCTGCTGCTCGCATTGACCATGGTCTTTGCTCTCTGCGCCTGCGGTCAGGCCGCACAGCCCGCGGCCAGCACCCCCGCTGAGGCCGCTTCCGGTGACGATGCTGCGCCCGCAAAGGAAGCTGTCACCATCAACGTCGTCACGTCCTACGGCGGCGATGACGGCAACCGCAAGAATTTCGAGAATGCCGTTGCGGCATATGAAGAATCCACCGGCAACAAGGTGAACGACGGCTCCGCCACCTCCAACGAGGAGTGGAAGGCGAAGGTCCTCACCGACTTCGAGACCGGCTCTGAGCCCGATGTGCTGTTCTTCTTCACCAATGCCGACGCAGAGCCGTTCATCACGGCGGATAAGGTCGTCTCCATTGATGAGATCCGCACAGAGTACCCCGACTATGCTGCCAACATGAAGGAAAGCATGATGGCCACCGCGGCTGACGGAAAGCACTATGCAGTGCCCTCCGCCGGCTTCTGGGAGAACATGTTCGTCAACAAGACCGTGCTTGACGCCTGCGGCGTTGCAGTCCCCGGCCCTGATTACACTTGGGATCAGTTCCTTGCCGACTGCCAGACCATTCTTGACAACGGCTACACCCCCATTGCCTGCTCTCTGGTCGAGGTTCCTCACTACTGGTTTGAGTTTGCCGTCATGAACAACGGCAGCATTGACGATCAGCTCGCCGTTCCCACGCTTGACGCTGACGGCAAGCTCGTTGACGACGCATTTTCCGCAAAGTGGATCGCCGCTCTTGACGATATCAAGGATCTTTACGAGCGCGGCTTCTTCCCGAAGAACACTCTCACTGCCGGTGACGCAGAGACCGTCGCCCTCTTTGGCGAGGACGAGGCAGCCTTCCTTATAGACGGCTCCTGGAAGGTCGGCTACTTCACTGAGAATCACGGCGACAACCTTGACGGCTATGCTGTTTCCTATGTTCCCGCAAAGGGTGAGCGCAAGGCTACCGAGGCTATCGGCGGCATCTCCATGGGCTACTTCATCACCCGCAAGGCTTGGGATGACCCTGCAAAGCGCGACGCTGCGGTTGAGTTCGTCTCCCAGCTCACCTCTGACGAGGTGCTCAGCACCTTCGTCACCACTGAAGTGACCGCACTGGTCAACGGCGCGAAGCCCTCCGGCCTCAATGCCCTCCAGCAGTCCGCAGCTGATGCCAACGCCAATATCACCGGCGTTGTGGGTGCGGTTCAGGACACGATAACCAGCGAAGCCAAGACCGACCTCTTCGGCAACATCCAGAACGTCGTGACCGGCAAGATGACAGCGCATGATGCGGTGGAATCTGCGATCGCGCTCAACTGAGCCTGACTTATACAAATGAAATAGGGCTGCCCGCGCAGCCCTATTTCATTATAATTTATCAAAAAGCAAAAGGGTGCAGCAGATGAACTCAATGATATACAAGAAAAAAACGCCGCTTCTTATATTTCTGATCCCTGCGTTCCTGTTCCTCATAGTATTCCTGTACTATCCGTTCCTTCAGAATATAATAAATACGTTTCTGGATATAGGCGGTCTCGGGCGTGCGGCGGAGGGCGTGAATACGCCGTGGTATGTGAACTATCAGCGCCTTTTTACAGACCCGTATATGCGCGCCGCACTGAAAAACACGCTGCTGCTGATCGTGTGCACGATAATTTTTCAGGTCGGCATTGCGCTGATTCTTGCGCTGCTCGTGGACACCATAAGAGTTGGTGCACAGGTGTTCCGCACGATATATTTTTTCCCGATAGTCATTTCGGCGACGGCGCTGGGGCTTATGTTCAACCTTATTTTTCTCTATAAGGGCGGCATGGTCAATCAGCTTCTGCTCAGCTGGGGGCAGCTTGATTATGAGATAAAGGCCAGCGGGAAAATGGTGGTGGAGTGGCTCGATTGGAAGGATCAGGTGCATTTTCTTTTCACAATGTTCATGCCTGTAATGTGGCAGTATGTCGGCTTCTACTTCGTCATCATTGTGACCGGGCTTAATAATATTTCGCAGGATCTCTATGAAGCGGCGGCGCTTGACGGCGCGGACGGGTGGAAGCGGACAAGATATATCACTCTGCCCATGCTGCGCAACGTGCTATGCACGTGCCTTGTGCTCGCCATCACGGGCGCGCTCAAGGTGTTCGACCTGCCGTGGGTGATGTTCGGCGCGGGTATGCCGGAAAATATGGGCTGGCTTACGGGAACCTATATGTATGACCAGACCTTCAACAAAATGAACGTTGACTACGGCTCGACCATTGCGGTGCTCATTGTTGTGCTGGGCGTTGTGCTGTCCAACATCAGCAACCGGATATTCAGACCGTCGGAAGATATTTGAGGTGTGCGTATGAATACAAGGAAAATATCCGCGTCTAAAATAGTCACGTATGTCGTGCTGTGCCTTTGGGGCGTGACGACGGTTTATCCGTTCATCTGGGTCATATTGAACTCTTTCAGGAAAAAGGGACTCATTCTCAGTGATTCCTTCTCACTTCCCGTCGGCGATGCCTTCACATGGGAAAACTACATAACGGCGTGGGAACGCTCCGATTTCAAAAACGCGTATCTGAACAGCTTCATAATTTCCGGCACGGTAACGGTCGCCGTTGTGATCCTTGCCGGCCTTGCGGCGTATGGCCTTGTGCGCTATCGCTTCCGCGGGCGCGGCGTGCTTTACGGGCTCGTGATGGCGGGGATGATGTTTCCCGTGTTCTCGACCATAATCCCGGTGTTCCGGCTTGAGGTCATGCTCGGCATTGCTGGGACGGGCAACCGCTGGCTCAGCCTTGTCGCCGTCATACTTCCGCAGATCGCGGGCAATCTGTGCTTTGCGATAATAATTCTGATGGGCTTTATACAGTCGGTTCCGATAGAGCTGGAGGAAAGCGCATATCTTGACGGCTGCAACGTTTTTCAGATATATTTCAACATCATTATTCCTGCGGCGAAGTCCTCCTTTGCGACGGTCGCTATCTTCGCCTTCCTCTGGAGCTATAACGACCTTTTCACGCAGTCGTTCTTCCTGCGCTATCCGCAGGAGCGCGCCATCACCGGGCTCCTGAACGAGATAAGCTCTCAGGCCGGTGTGAACTATGGCCTGATGGCGTCGTCTGTTGTGCTTGTCGTCATTCCTGTGCTTGTTGTTTATGTTCTGCTGCAAAAGCATATAATCAAGGGCCTTACCGCGGGTGCGGTCAAGGGATGATGCTTGAAAATATTCCGGTGCTGCTGTAAACTTGCGTATGAGAAGGGGAGTGAGCGCGCTTGTACCGCGTGGTGCTTATTGACGACGAGAAGATCATTGTTGACGGACTGACACGGGTGATAAAGTGGGCGGACTATAATTGCGAGGTCGTCGGAGCCGCGTATGACGCCGCGGGCGGCGCTGCGCTCATCCGGCGGCTGAAGCCGCATATCGTGTTCACTGATATCAAAATGCCGGATCAGGACGGCCTGACCATGCTTGCCGGGCTTAAAAGCGAGTTTCCGGAAATGCAGATCGCCGTTTTAACGGGCTATCGGGATTTCAATTATGCGCAGGAGGCGATAAAGCTTGGCGTAACGCGGTTCCTGCTCAAGCCGTCAAAGATGGACGAGCTGCACGAGGCGCTTTCCGCGATGAAGGAGAGGTTGGATAAGCTTCCGCCAGACGCGGCGGCAGGGGAGGACGAACCCTGCCTTGACAGGCACGCCGGAAGCTTTATAGTAAATCAGGCCACGGCGTATATTGAGGAGCATTATGCGCAGAAACTCACCCTGCAGGAGGTTGCCGATAAATGCTATGTCTCTCAGTGGCATCTGTCAAAGCTCATCAATAAATATACCGGAAATACGTTTTATGAGCTATTGAACAACGTGCGCATAGAGAAGGCAAAGGCGCTTTTGAACGACCCAAAGCTGAAAATAGGCGACATTGTAGATATGGTCGGCTATTCCGACGCCGCGCATTTTTCCCGTGTGTTCAAACGCATCGTGGGCGTCAGCGCAAACGAATACAGAAATAGCATGGAATATTAGCCTTGCTCTGTATTCATAGTTTTCTTAAGATACGATATAAAGCTTTGTGCAGCCGGTGAGGTTTCATCGGCTGCATTTGTTGCGATGCCGATGTCAACATACTGCGGCGGCGAAAGTCCGACGGCCTTCAGCTCCTGCGGCATTGACTGGGCGAGCATAGCGTTCAGCAGCGTAAAGCCAAGCCCGGCCGACACGAGCGAGCACGCCGCGGAAACGGAGGTGCAGGTATAGCGCACGTCGGGCACAATGCCGTTTTTGGCCAGCATGCGCGCATTATCTGTGTCACAGCCCGGACTGATCTCAATATACGGCTCCTTCTCCAGCAGCTCCAGCGGAATGCGGTCCAGCTTCGACAGGGGATCGCCGCAGTGCACAATGCGACAAGCTCGTCGCGCTTTATCTGCGTCCAGCCGACAGCGCCGTCGCGTCGGCTTATTATGCACAGATCCACGCTGTGCTCGTTCAGCATTTCGATTATCCTGCTGCTTAGCACGTCGTAAACCGTGTTGATGCGTATCGCCGGGTGCAGCCTTGAAAAACCGGCTATCGCCGACGCAAGCCAGCGATAATACGTGTCGCAGGATACGCCGACGGTCACGCGGCCGCTGTCCAGCCCGCGCAGTGCAGCGGCCGTCTGGCCGTACTTTTCCGCAGTATATACAAGCTCTCGCATAACGGCCTCCACGCTGGGAGTACTGTTCTTGGGGGAAAAGCCCGGCGTTCCGGGCATTGCCGGCGCGGCGCTGATACTCAGCGGCATAGTGCTGCAAAACGTCAGAATAAAGCTCCCGGAAAATGTACATAATTAAATATATTTAACTTGACAAATACCCACAGGGGGTATATATTACAAATACCCCCTGTGGGTATATTTGCATACGGAGGCGAAGGCTTTGGATGAAAAGAAATGCTGCTGCTGTCAAAAGAAGAAGCAGCGCACGCCGGAGGAGTATACAAAGCTTATCAACCGGCTGAATCGAATAGAGGGGCAGATACGCGGCATACGCGGAATGGTCGAAAACGACGCATACTGCCCGGATATCCTTGTGCAGTCCGCGGCCGTAAACGCGGCGGTGAACGCGTTCAACAAAGAATTGCTTGCCAGCCATATCAGAACCTGCGTGGCAGATGATATCCGCCGCGGCAACGACGATGTGATAGACGAGCTTGTCGCCACGCTGCAAAAGCTGATGAAATGAAAGAAGGCATGTCAAGTGGTACAATATAATGTTACGGGGATGAGTTGCGCGGCGTGTTCCGCGCGTGTGGAGAAGGCCGTTTCAAAGGTTCCTGGAGTTACCTCCTGCGCCGTAAGTCTGCTTACGAATTCCATGGGCGTGGAGGGGAGCGCCTCTTCCGCAGCGATAATCTCCGCTGTGCAGGAGGCAGGATACGGTGCGTCACTCAAAGGGGCGGGAAATGCTGCGCCGTCCGCGTCTGAAGCAGAAGCACAGCTTGAGGACCACGAAACGCCGAAGCTGAAGTGGCGGCTCATATGGTCGCTGGGTTTCCTGATCGTGCTGATGTACTTTTCAATGGGGCACATGATGTGGGGCTGGCCGCTTCCTGCGTTTTATGACGGCAACCACGTTGCAATGGGGCTTACCCAGCTTCTGCTGACGGTCATCATAATGGTCATAAACCAGCGGTTTTTCATAAGCGGCTATAAAAGCATGTGGCACCGCGCCCCAAATATGGACACGCTCGTCGCGCTGGGCGCAACGGCCGCATTTGTGTACAGCACCTATGCGCTGTTTGCAATGACGGATGCACAGGTAAAGGGCGACTCCGCGGCGGTCATGGATTATATGATGGACTTTTACTTTGAGTCCGCCGCCATGATACTGACGCTGATAACCGTCGGCAAAATGCTGGAGGCGCGTTCCAAAGGGAAAACGACGGATGCGCTTAAGGGGCTTATGAAGCTTGCCCCCAAGACGGCGACCGTTATACGCGATGGCGCGGAAGCTGTCATCCCGGTCGAGCAGGTACGCAAGGACGACGTTTTTGCCGTCCGCCCCGGCGAAAGCATCCCGGTTGACGGCGTAGTGCTGGAGGGCAGCAGCGCCGTCAACGAGGCGGCGATAACCGGCGAAAGCATCCCTGCCGACAAAGCGCCGGGCGACACCGTGACGGCGGCAACGGTCAATCAGTCCGGGTATCTGAAATGCCGCGCCACGCGCGTCGGCGAGGACACCACGCTTTCCCAGATAATCCGGATGGTCAGCGACGCGGCGGCGACGAAAGCACCCATTGCGAAGATAGCGGATAAGGTCTCCGGCGTGTTTGTGCCCACGGTAATATCCATTGCCGCTATAACAACGGTGGTCTGGCTGCTGCTTGGCCAGGGCGTCGGCTTTGCGCTGGCGCGCGGGATATCCGTGTTGGTGATAAGCTGTCCGTGCGCGCTCGGCCTCGCCACGCCTGTCGCCATTATGGTCGGCAGCGGCCTCGGCGCGAAAAACGGCATACTTTTCAAAACTGCCGCCTCGCTTGAAGAGACCGGACGAATCGAGATAGTGGCGCTCGACAAGACGGGCACCATAACCAGCGGCGAACCGGCGGTCACGGATATCATCCCGGCGGAGGGCGTTTCGGAGGCGGAGTTTGTCACGCTTGCCGCTTCGCTTGAGCAGAAGAGCGAGCACCCGCTGGCCGGTGCTGTGATGCAGTACGCCGAAAGCAGAAAGATAGCACCGCAGGAGGTGACGGACTTCCGCGCGCTTCCCGGAAACGGCCTCACGGCGGTTTACGGCGGCAGAACGCTGTATGGAGGAAGCTGCGCCTTTATCGGCGGAAAGCTCGCCGTGCCTGACGATATGCAGGCAAAGGCTGCGGCCCTGTCCGAGGCCGGGAAAACGCCGCTTATGTTCTGCGACGGAGACAGGCTCCTCGGCATAATAGCCGTGGCGGACATCATAAAGCCCGACAGCCCGCAGGCTGTGCGTGAGCTTCAGAATATGGGCATCCAGGTCGTTATGCTTACCGGCGACAATGAGCGCACGGCGAAGGCCATCGGCGCGCAGGCCGGTGTTGACCATGTTATAGCCGGTGTTCTTCCCGACGGGAAGGAGAGCGTGATACGCCGTCTTATGGAGCAGGGGAAGGTCGCAATGGTCGGCGACGGGATAAACGACGCCCCGGCGCTGACGCGCGCGAACATCGGGATAGCCATCGGCGCGGGAACCGATGTGGCCATAGACGCGGCCGACGTTGTGCTGATGAAAAGCCGCCTGAGCGACGTTCCCGCCGCGATCCGCCTGAGCCGAGCCACGCTGCGCAACATCCACGAAAACCTCTTCTGGGCGTTCTTTTACAACACCATCGGCATCCCCATCGCGGCGGGCGTATTCGTTTCGCTTGGGCTTACGCTTAATCCGATGCTTGGCGCGGCGGCAATGAGCCTTTCGAGCTTCTGCGTCGTTTCAAACGCCCTGCGGCTGAATCTGTTCAAGCTTCACGACGCAAGCCGTGACCATAAAAGGAAAAATCATATAAAAGAAATCAAGAAGGAGACTACTGAAATGGAAAAAACAATGAAAATCACCGGCATGATGTGCTCCCACTGCGAGGCAACCGTAAAAAAGGCGCTCGAAGCGATTCCCGAGGTCGCCGACGCGAAGGTGAGCCATGAAGCCGGAACCGCAGTTGTCACGCTCAGCGCCCCTGTGGACGACGCCGTTCTCAAAAACGCCGTTGAGGCCAAGGATTACACTGTGACCGAGATCAAGTAAGAAAACGAAAAAAGCAAGGACTCCGCCGATTCTGGCGGAGTCCTTTGATGTATATTCACCTTATTTAAGCTCTTCCGCGCGGTGACAGGCGACGAGCCGTCCGTTTACCGGGCGCAGCTCCGGCTGTTCGCCGCGGCAGCGCTCAGTGGCGTAGGGGCAGCGCGTGTGGAAGCGGCACCCCGTGGGCGGGTCTATCGGGCTGGGCAGCTCTCCGGTGAGGAGGGGCTTTTCAAAAACGCGCGCGGTGGGGTCTGCCTTGGGGATCGCGTTTATGAGAAAGCGCGTATACGGATGCAAGGGTGCGGCGTATATATCCGCCGTGTTCCCAAGCTCGCACAGCCGGCCGAGGAACATCACGCACACTCTGTCCGCGATGAAGCGCACGACGGAGAGGTCATGACTTATGAAAAGATAGGTCAGCGCGCGTTCCTGCTGAAGCTTTTTCAGAAGATTCAGTATCTGGTTCTGCACGGAGACGTCCAGCGCGGACACAGGCTCATCACATACTACAAGCTCCGGCCCGAGGGCGATGGCGCGCGCGATGCCTATGCGCTGGCGCTGTCCGCCGGAAAACTGGTGCGGGTATCTGTAAAGAAACTCACCCGGAATGCCGACGGCATTCAGAAGCTCCAGCACGAGCTTCGTGGTCTCCTCCTCGCCGCGGCAGATGCGGTATGTTTTCAGCGGCTCTGCCACGATATCGCGCACGGTCATGCGCGGATTCAGCGAGGCGTATGGATCCTGAAAAATAAGCTGCATCCGCCGCCTGTACCGGCGAAAATCCTTTTCGCTCAGCCCGCTTATTTTATCGCCGTCGAAGTACACATCGCCGGATGTAGGCTTTATAAGCTGTATGAGCGTCCGGCCAAGCGTCGATTTGCCGCAGCCGGATTCGCCGACGAGCGCAAGCGTCTCGCCCTTGTATATATCCAGCGAAACATCGGTGACGGCGTGCACGCGCTTTTTATTTTTCAGCGGGAAGTCCTTTGTAACATGCTCGGCTTTCAAAAGAACATCGCTCATAGTTGCCCCTCCATTGTGCGCACACAGCGCACCAGATGCCCCGGCGCGATCTCAACAAGCTCCGGCGTGGCGGCGCTGCACTCAGCATTGCAGCGGGTGCACCGCGGCGAAAAGCTGCACCCTTCCGGAAGATGAAGCAGATTCGGCACAACGCCCGGAATGGTGTCGAGCTGCCCCCGGTCGCGGTCAAGAGAGGCGACGGAGGACATCAGCCCAATGGTGTACGGGTGCGCGGGATGAGAGAAAAGCTCAAAGGTCTCGGCCTGCTCAACGACGCGCCCGGCGTACATCACATAAACGTAATCGCACATCTGCGCAATGACGCCGAGATTATGGGAAATGAGCATGATCCCGGAGCCGGTCTCATTCTTTAGCTGCATCATCAATTGAAGTATCTGCGCTTCGACAGTAACATCAAGCGCCGTCGTCGGTTCGTCGGCAATTATGAGCTTCGGCCGGCAGATCATCGCCATGGCGATCATCACCCTCTGCCGCAGTCCGCCGGACAGCTCATGCGGATAGCAGTCATACCGCCGTTCCGGCTCGGATATGCCGACCTTTTTGAACATGCGCAGGACCTCCGCGCGCGCCTCGCGGCGCGTGAGCTTGCGGTGCAGCAGCAGCGCCTCCTGCACCTGACGGCCGACCTTTATGACTGGGTTGAGGCTCGTCATAGGCTCCTGAAATATCATGCCTATCTCTTCACCGCGCACGGTGGACATTTCATGCTCGGAAAGCGTAGTTAGCTCCTTTCCGGCAAGTGTGACGCTGCCGCTGACGATCTTTCCGGGGTATTTCAAAAGCCGGATGATGGAGCGCGCCGTCATGCTCTTCCCGCAGCCGGATTCGCCGACTATGCCGACGACTTTTCCACGCGGCACGGAGATGGAGACGTCATTCACGGCTTTCACTTCGCCGTTGCGCGTGAAAAAGCTTGTGCACAGGTGTTCGGCCTGCAAAACTATATTTTCCACAAGAGCGCCTCCTTCACTGATTTTTGAGATGCGGGTCCAGCACGTCGCGCAGTCCGTCGCCAAGGAAGTTGAACGCCAGAACTATAAGCATTATCGCCATGCTCGGCGCGAGACTCAGCCACGGCTGGCTGTAAAGGAACTGCCGCCCGGTGTTGACCATCAGCCCCCACGAGGCCTGCGGCGCTTTTATGCCTATCCCGAGGAAGCTCAGCGAGCTTTCGGACAGTATAGCCGACGGGATGTTCAGCGTGAAGAGAACGATGAGCGACGGAATGCAGTTTGGCAGGATGTGGCGCAGCATTATAGTCACCTTGCCGACTCCGATGGAGCGCGCCGCCTCGACGAATTCCGTCTCCTTGAGCTTCAGCGTCTCCGCGCGCACGATGCGCGCCACGCTGGCCCAGTTCACAAGCGCAAGCGCAAGGAATATGTTTATCATCCCATCGCCGAGGGTATACATTATCACCATGGCAAGAAACATGGACGGGAATGCAAGCATAACGTCGGCAAGACGCATTATCACGGCGTCGGTCTTTCCCCCGGCGTAGCCCGCGATGATGCCCAGCGCGGCCCCGGCAAGCATAGAGATCACCGTGGGCACAATGCCGACGAGCAGCGACACGCGCGAACCGTACAGCATCCTTGTCAATATGTCGCGCCCCGCCTCATCGGTGCCGAGAAGATGCTCCGCCGACGGCGGGGCAAGCCGGTGCATAAGGTCCATTTCATCGAAGCTGTATGGCGTGAGCAGCGGCGCGAAAACGGCGGCCAGCAGGAACAGCAATATGACTGCGGCGGATATGACAGCAAGCCTGTTCTCATGGCACAGCTTGAGCATTGCGGTCTTGAAGTTTTCGGTTTCGCCTATCTGGCTTTTCAGAGCGGCGTCGATATCAGCTTGTTCTTTCATGCTCACACCTCCTTGCTGATGCGCGGGTCAAGCGCCGCGTACAGGCAGTCGGCAATGAGATTGCCGAGGATGACCAGCAGCGTTGAGAAGAGGATGGTCCCTTGAAGCAGAGGGATGTCGCGCCCCTCTATGGCCTGAACCACGAGCCGCCCTATGCCGTTCACAGAAAAGACCGTCTCACATATGACCGCGCCCGAAAGCAGGGAAGAAAGCTGCACCGCCATCATGGTTATGACCGGCAGCAGCGCATTGCGCAGGGCGTGCACGGTTATCACGCCGAGCTGGCGGTGCCCCTTGGCGCGGGCAGTGTCTATGTAATCCTCCTGCAGAACCTCCAGAAGCGTGGAGCGCGTGAGGCGCGCGATGCTTCCGGCGCTGTTCCAGCCCAGCGCGATCGCAGGCAGGATATAGCCCTGCCAGCTGTCAACACCGGAAATGGGCAGCAGCTTAAGACGGTAGGCAAGGAAGTATTGCAGCACCATTGCCACCATAAACACCGGCACGGACACGCCCAGCAGCGAAAAGCCCATGAACAGATGGTCAAGTATGCCGTTTTTCTTCACGGCGGCGATTATGCCGCAGATTATGCCCGTTATCCACGCAACAATGGCCGCGGCCACGGCAAGACGCAGTGTGTTCGGGAAAGCAAGCCCAATAAGCTCAGATACGCTGCGGTTCAGCGCATAGCTCGTGCCGAAATCGCCGCGCAGCGCGCCGGTGATATAGCGCCAGAACTGCACATAGACAGGCTGGTCAAGGCCAAGCTCCCGCGTCATGCGCTCTATAGTTTCAAGCTTGGCGTGTTCGCCCATCATGGTCACTATCGCGTCGCCGGGAACGATGCGCAGCATGATGAATATCAAAAGTGCAACGCCCAGCATCACAAGAATAGCCTGTAGTATGCGTGCGAGTATGTTTTTTGCCATATTGCCCCTCGCTAATAAAATATTACATAACGCACAGCGCGGACGCCCTGATCATGAGCGTCCAGCCTGTGCGTATATTATGCCTTTTACTTGAGTGTGACGTCCTTTGCGTAGAAGTTGCTGTAGCCGGCCCAGTAGGGAACGAAGCTGTCAACTCTTTCGCCTATCGCAAAGAGGTGCGTATTCCCGAAGAGGGGGACCCACGCAGCGTCGTCGGACACTATCTTCTTTTCAAGCGCCTGATACTCGGCCATGCGGGCGTCATCGTCGGTGATGCCGGAGGCCGCGGCAACGCGCGCCATTATCTCCGTGTCGGGGTAGTTGAGACTGCGTATGCGCGTCTTTTCCGGCGTGCCGAAGAAGGTGTACATTATATTTGCCGGGTCGTTATAATCCATCGTCCATGTGGCGACGAAGGAATCCATCTCTCCGGATTTGCGCAGATCCAGCCATGAGGACTCATCATAGCTCTTTATCTCCGCGTTTATGCCGATGGCCTGAAGATTCTGCTCGATGACCTGATAGACGAGCTGGATGTTGCCGGAGGCGGAGGAATCCATGGCAAGCTCAAAGCTTATCTCGCCGTCGGAATATCCGGCCGACTCAAGCAACGCCTTTGCCGCTGCGGGGTCATACGCCGGGCGCTCAAGAGCCTTGTTGAAGCCCCACACGCCCATGGGGATGATGCCGTTTTCCACAACGGCGTCGCCTGCGTATATGCCGGTCACGATGGAGTCAACATCGACTGCCGCCTGTATCGCCTTGCGCACATTGACGTCAGAGAGGTATTTGTTGTTCTCGTTGAGCGCAAAGTATACAAGCCCGACTCTGGAGCTGGTGACTATCCTGTCGGCATACTGCGTCTTGTATGTAGACTCGACAATGCTTGCGTCGAGGGATTCAAGGTCGATTATGTCAAGGTCGCCGTTCTGATACATGAGGTTCTGCGTGGATGCGTCGGGGATGATATAGACGGTCATCTTCTTGACGCTGGGCTCATCGCCCCAGTACTTATCGTTGTACTCAAGCGTGTAGTGGTCGTTCACGACCCATTCCGTCACCTTATAGGGGCCGGTGCCGATGGTATCCTCGCAGGAGAGACCGAAGTTCTGCACGGTCTCCATGGTCTCGCGGTCAACGACGGATATCGCGGGGCCGGTAAGCTCGGCGACAAAGCCGGCATTCGCGGCGTTGAGCGTGATGGAGAAGTGATAATCATCAATAACTGTGAAGCCCTCAAGCGTATCCGCCTCGCCGTTTTGCAGCGCTTCCGCACCAGCGACCTCAAGAGGAATATCGTCGTTCACGCCGCCGGAGGTGAGCAGCCGCTCAAAGGTGTACTGCACGTCGGAGGCCGTAAGCGCGCTCCCGTTTGAAAAGACAACGCCCTCTCTCAGCGTGAAGGTATAGGTCAGGCCGTCATCGGAGACGACATAGCTTTCGCAGAGGCTGGGCACTATCGCCGTGCTTCCGTCCGCTTCGACCTCAGACTCAAACAGCCTGTCGAAAATATTCATTGGAACCATGTAATTGTCCGTCGTCTGCGCCACGTCCATGGTGCTGATGTCATACAGCGCGGCAACGCGGAGGAAGCCGCTTTCAACGTTCTGCGCGGCGGCAGGAGCCTCGGCTGCGGCGGCCGGCTGTGCGGCGGTGCTTCCGCAGGCGGCGGCAGACAGCATCATGGCGCATATCATCAATACAACAACTATTCTTTTCATGTCATACCTCCACGGTTTTTGTGGTATCATTATACACTGAATTTTTTGCAACTAACAGTGCGCTGCGTGCTGAATACATTGCAAAAAGTGCTTTTCTGAAAGTGCGGTATTCGCGGAGCCGTCACACGATTTTAAGTGCGTGAACTTTGCCGCCGCCAAGTGCCGCCTCGACGCCCGCGGTGAATGCCCCGGTCTGCGCGTCAGGAACGAAGGCGAGCACAGTTCCCGCAAAGCCGCCGCCGTGTATCCTTACAGCGCCCTTGCCGCCCAGCAGCCTTCTGCACAGCGCAAGCGTGAATGCCATATCCTGATGCGCGGTGCTCCCCGCCGGAATTACGTTTTGCAGATACAGCCATGACGAAAGGCCGGATTCATTTATGAGCTTGAGGAAGCCGTCAAAGTCGCCGCGTTTCAACGCCTGTATCTGCGCCTGAACGCGCCGGTTTTCATCATAAACATGCATCGCACGCAGCACGGCGCGGTCACCGGCGGCGCAGCGCACATCCGCAAGATGGGCGCTGAACTCTGCCTCATCCACATCGCGCAGGAAGCGCTTGCCGAACACAGCGCAGACCTTCTCCAGCTCGCGCGGAATGGCGGCGTACTCATCCGTAAGCGCCGCATGATCCGCACCGGAATCAACGATGCATAGGGTATAGCCGCTCTTTTCAAAATCGTAGTCGATCTTTTCAACGACGGGCGATGTCGGATCCTTGAAGTCGATATATATAAGCCCGCCGACGCTGGACGCCATTTGATCCATCAGCCCGCAGGGCTTGCTGAAGTATTCGCACTCCGCGTATTGTCCGATCTGCGCTATTTCGACATCCGACATGCGGCCGTCAAAGAAGAGCCCGTTGAGGATGCGCCCAATAAGCACCTCAAACGCGGCGGAGCTTGAAAGCCCTGAGCCGGGCAGAACGGATGAACGTATTTTTGCGTCAAAGCCGTGGATATCACAGCCGCGCGTGGCAAACGCCGCCGCGACGCCGCGGACGAGTGCGGCGGTCGTGTTTTTCTCATCCTCGCGCACGGCCAGATCGTCCAGCTTGATCTCGAACGGCGCGTAGCCCTCCGAATCAATGCATATAGCATTTCTGCCGTTCAGCCGCACCTCGGCCGTAGTGTCGAGGTTTATCGCCGCGGCAAGCACACAGCCGTGCTGGTGATCGGTATGATTCCCGCATATCTCGGTCCTGCCGGGGGCGGAAAAGGTGAATGAGCTGTCCATAACGCGTCTCCTTCATTTGCTTTCTACATTATATTCTATATTATATCATTTAATTTTGCGCATTGAAAGGGCATACGGCCCGTTTCCCTAAAAAGAATGCGCCCGGCGCACTTGCTTTTTTCACTGCGGCGTATTAGAATAAACCTACCGAAATGCTATGTAGAAGAGAGTGATGCGACGTGAGTGAAAAAGATAAAAACAGTGCGGTCGTGCTGGCCGTGTGCATAAGCGAAAGAAAGGGCGAGCAGAAGCACCCCGTGGACGAGGTGGAGCTCAGACCGGACTGGGGCATCGCCGGCGACGCGCACGCCGGGAACTGGCACAGGCAGGTCTCCCTTTTGGGGAAGGAAAGCGTTGATTCGCTCCAAGGCAAGCTTGGCGATATGCGACTTGAACCCGGTGATTTTGCGGAAAACGTCCTTGTTGACGGGCTTACTCTCTATGCATTGCCCGTCGGCACAAAACTTGCCCTCGGAAATGACGCCGTTGCAGAAATCACGCAGATAGGGAAGCAATGCCATCACGACTGCGCGATACGCCAAAAGGCAGGGGACTGCGTAATGCCGCGCGAGGGGATATTTGTGAAGATACTCTCCGGCGGAAAGCTTCGCCCCGGCGATATTATACGGGTATTGTGAACATGTAAATAGAAAATGAGAACTGTCACAAAGGCAGCTCTCATTTTTTGTGATTTAAACGGAGTCACTGTGCGGCGCAAAATGATGATCAAGGATGACCCTTGCCGTCGCGGTAAGCGTCCATAACGGCGCGGAACACTTCGCCGTTGCTGGGCGGCGTCCAGACTATGGCGTTTGCCCCGGCGCGGATGGTGGACAAAACGCTTTCATCGGTATCACCGCCGCTGGCGATGATGGGGATGTCGGCGCTCTTTGCCCGTATCTCGCGGACTATCTCCGCCGTTTTGTATCCACCGGCGACGTTTATTATCGACGCGCCGGCGCGGATGCGCTCCTCAATGCCGTCCGATGTGACAGCCGTGACGATGACGGGGATATCAACGGTCTCGCGCAGAGTGCGTATGATGCGCCCCGCGGTCGGCGCGTTTACGACGACGCCAGCCGCGCCCTGCATCTCGGCGTACATCGCCAGATTCACAACGCGCACCCCTTTTGTAAGCCCGCCGCCGACGCCCGTGAACACAGGGATGTCCGCCGCGTGGACGAGCATATCCGTGATTATCGGCTGGGGCGTGTAGGGGTATACGGCAAAAACCGCATCCGCGTCAACATTACGGATAATGGCGACATCGGTCGTGAATACGAGCGAACGTATGCGCTTGCCGTTTATGACTATGCCGCTGCATTCGTTTATCTGCTCCGGTACGCGCAGGGCAACGCTTCGGAGCTTGCCGTTTATCTGCGGGGCAAGGAACTGGTTGTTTTCACTTTCAAATATGACGCGTGAGGCGCGCTGGATCTCTTCCTCTCTGCGCTTCCTGAGCCGTTCGGGTATTCTCTCTGCCATATGCGTGCTCCTTACTTGTTTAGGATGTTCATGAATTCCTCGCCGGTGATGGTCTCCTTTTCGTAGAGGTATTTTGCCAGCTCGTCAAGCTTTTCGCGGTTGTCGGAGAGTATCTTTTCCGCCTTTTCATGCTGCTTCTTGACAAGCTCCACGACCTCGCGGTCTATCTCGCGCTGAGTGTCGGCCGAGCAGGCGAGAGATGTGTCGCCGCCGAGGTACTGATTCGTGACCGTTTCCAGCGCCACCATGTCGAACTCGTCGCTCATGCCGTAGCGCGTTATCATTGCGCGCGCAAGCTTTGTCGCCTGCTCGATGTCGTTGGAAGCGCCGGTGGTAATGGAGCCGAACACAAGCTTCTCCGCCGCGCGGCCGCCGGTGAGCGTGGCGATCTTGTTTTCGATCTCTTCCTTGCTCATGAGGTAGTGGTTGCCCTCTTCCACCTGCATGGTGTAGCCGAGCGCGCCGGAGGTACGCGGCACGATGGTTATCTTCTGCACCGGAGCAGAGTGGGTCTGCATTGCGGCGACAAGTGCGTGGCCTATCTCGTGATACGCGACGATGTGCTTTTCATGGTCTGTCAATATGGCATTCTTCTTCTGATATCCCGCGATGACGACCTCGATGCTCTCCTCAAGGTCGGACTGCGTGACGAACTTTCTGCCGTTGCGCACGGCTCTCAGCGCCGCTTCGTTGACTATATTGGCAAGCTCAGCGCCGGATGCGCCGGACGCCATGCGCGCAATCTTGTTGAAATCGACCTCTTCGGCGAGACGGATCTTCTTCGCGTGCACCTTCAATATCTCCTCGCGGCCCTTGAGGTCGGGCAGCTCAACAGGAACGCGCCTGTCAAAGCGGCCGGGACGCGTGAGCGCCGGGTCGAGGGAATCCGGCTGGTTGGTCGCGGCGAGTATGATAACACCGTTGTTGCCCTCAAAACCGTCCATTTCCGTCAGAAGCTGGTTGAGCGTCTGTTCGCGCTCGTCATTGCCGGACATATTGCCCTGACGCTTCTTGCCGATAGCGTCGATTTCGTCGATGAACACGATGCAGGGGGCCTTTTCCTTTGCCTGCCGGAAAAGATCGCGCACCTTGCTCGCGCCCATGCCGACAAACATTTCCACGAATTCTGAGCCGGACATTGAGAAGAAGGGCACGTTGGCCTCACCGGCGACGGCCTTTGCCAGCATGGTTTTACCAGTTCCCGGAGGGCCGACAAGAAGCACGCCCTTGGGCATGTTCGCGCCGATCTCCTTATACTTGGCGGGGTCGTGCAGATACTCGACTATCTCGGCAAGGTTTTCCTTGGCCTCTTCCTCACCGGCGACGTCGTCAAACTTGATGCCGTCGGCGGACTTGACGTAGACCTTCGCGTTGGAGCCGCCCATGTTGAACATGAGGGAGTTAGGGCCGCCGGCCTGCTTCATCAGCTTTTTGGACATGATATCGCCGATCCACACGAAAAGAAGTATCGGCAGCACCCATGTCAAGAAGAAGCTCAGCAGGGGAGACGCCTGCTGTACTATCTCGCTTGAAAATTCCGCGCCGGATTTATAAAGGCGCTCCGTCAGATTCGGGTCGTCCATGACGCCGGTCTTGTAATAGTTCTCCTTGGCCTTGTCGGTGAACACAATTTCGTTGCTGTCAACCTCAACAAGACCGATATCTCCATCCTCCGTCATCTTCATGAACGTGCCGTAGTCCACCTCTTTCACCTGCGTGGCGAAGAGCGCCGGGGTCGCAAAGATATTGAAGATAAGTATGGCCAGAAGGGCGATTATGGAATAATACACCAATGGCCGCTTCGGGTTTTTTACTTCGTTCATATGGCTTGCTCCTTTGTGTTTATATCAAAAAGTATAGCATATTTTTTGAAAATGAAAATATGGAGTTTGGCAGAATTATTAAAAAGTTCAAAATCGGAGAAAGACGCAAATGTGCGCAAAATTCAATGAATATAACCATCCTGCCCAAAGTACAGGCCGAAAACCAGCGGCGTTTTCTGCTCGACTAGGTACTATCCAGATCCGAATCGGGCGATTGGCACAGCACCGGCATATTGAAAATTTGTGCAAACGATTTACAGGAAATGCTTGACAGATGTATAATATTGTGTTGTGGTGTAACTAGGCTTAGAAATAAACTCAATACATAAAGAAAGGCGGAAAAGAACATGAAAAAGCTGCTAGCAATGTTATTGCCGTTTGCAATGCTGATGTCGTTGTGTGCCTGCGGCGGAGGGGCGGCGTCCTCAACACCGGTGGCGGGTACGGAGGTGGCGGACTCCGAGGAACCGGCGGCGGAAGTTACCGAGGATCCTTCCGCGGAAGCGGTAGATTGGCAAAGCGTCTATGACGAAGCGGCGTCACTGTATTATACGGATTACGACTATCCGGCAGCATTTGAAAAGCTGCAAGGCGCAGAGGAATCTGATAACGCTTCTGTGCTGTACCTGCTGGGGCTGTGCTGCTATAACGGCAACGGTACAGAGAGGGATGAGGCAAAGGGAGCAGAGCTTCTGGCAAAGGCTGTGGAGTTAGGCAGCATAAGTGCGAAGTATTATCTTGCGGATGCTTATAAAACCGGCAGAGGCGTTGAAGCTGACAGTGAAAAGGCGGATGAACTTTATAAGTCATTCCTGACGGAGGCGGAAAGCGCCGAACCCGCCGACACGCCGGAATATGGCAGAATGCTGTATAGTATCACTATGTGTTATATTTATGGCTATGGCACAAAGGTGGATAAAGAAAATGCGGCAAAGTATGCAAAAATGGCGTTGGAAAGCGGCAATGTCGGTGTGATAAGCACATATTCCTTGGCGGCCGGTTATGAGAGCGGAAAAATAGGCGAAGGAAATCCTGACAAAGCACGGAAGCTGTATGCGGACATATTCCCACAGATAGAGGAGCTTGCAAACAAGGGGATAAGCGATGCAGAAAGATTTTATGCGCAGTATTATCATTACGGTGACGGCGGCGTAGAACAGGACTATACCAAGGCACTGGAATGGTACAAAAAGGCAGCGGAACAGGGGAATTATGGCGCGATGGCCCAAATAGGCATGCTTTATGCTAACGGGAATGGAGTGGAGCAAGACTATGTAAAGGCGGTTGAATGGTTTGAGAAAGCGGCAGAGCTTGGAGATGCCACTTCAATGAAAAATCTTGGTATTGCATATGCTAAAGGTAACGGAGTGGAGCAAGACTATGCCAAAGCGCTTGAATGGTATAAAAAAGCGGCAGAGCTTGGCAATGATGTAGCAATGTTCTGTATAGGTGCCATGTATGCTAACGGGCAAGGCGTAGATGTGGATTACAATTTGGCACTTGAGTGGTTTGAGAAAGCTGCAGATCAAGGCAACGAAAATGCTGTTGACACTATTGCGATGCTGCGCAATCAGGGGCTTGTTAATTAAGACTTAAGGCTGTTCTAATTCAAATTTACGGTAAATAATGTGGGCATCGACTGGCTCTGCGCATTAATTTGTGCGGAGCCAGTTGTGATTTGTGAGATACTATCCGAATCCGATTTTTAAAACGCATTGCAACTTTTCTGTGAAGTCCGTTGACAAGTTTCTGATTTCGGAGTATTATGCGTTTACGATTTCGGAAACATGTGGGGAGGCATAGTATGAATGACCGGTTACAGCAGCAGTTGCAGGCTCTAAACCGCCTGTATAAAGAAAGCGAGCATATTTACAGCAGGCTTGCGTCGAAGCTTGGCATGACGGACACCGCCTTTTGGGTGCTGTACGCTATCACCCATTCCGCAGAACTGATGACGCAGAACGACCTGTGCAGTGATTTCTTTTTCCCCGTGCAGACCATCCATTCGGCGATAAACAATCTGCGCAAGGATGGGCTATTGGAACTGCAAGTCATTCCCGGCACAAGGAACCGCAAGGCAATTTTGCTGACAGAGAAGGGGAAAAGCTTTGCAGAGAATACGATAAATAAGGCGGACGAAATAGAAAAGAATGCTTTTCTGCGATTAAGTGAGGAAGAACGGGAAGCGTATCTGTCACTGTTCAGACGGCATATCGAATATCTGAAAAGCGAAGAAAAATGCATGCTGGATTCCATTCCGGAGTGAGGAGGACACAATGAATTTACTGCTTACACTTGATGAAAATTATCTTCTGCCCTGCAAGGTCATGCTGGATTCGTTTTTTGCCAGCAATCCGAACGAGTCGGATGTGACGGTATACCTGCTGCACAGCGCCATCCCCGCGGAGAAGCTGGAAGAGCTGTCAGACTTTTGCACCGGCTTCGGCGCGAAGCTGGTGCCGATCGCCGTTGATGCGGCATTTTTTGAAAATGCCCCTACAAGCAAGCGTTACCCGAAGGAGATGTACTACCGGCTGCTTTCGCCGCTGATACTGCCGCAGGAAGTGGAGCGCGTGCTGTACCTCGACCCGGATATGCTCATTATCAACCCGCTGCGCCCGCTGTGGGAGCTGAACCTGTACGGAAAGACCTTTGCGGCGGCCTCTCACACGGGACTGACCGAAATGGCAAATGAGATAAATAATGTACGACTGGACACGGCGCATGAATATTTCAATTCCGGCGTTATGCTCATCGACTTGAACGCCGCCCGGAAGCTGGTGACAGCCGAGGACGTCTTCGCGTGCGTCAGCGAACACGAAAAGGAACTTATCCTGCCGGATCAGGATGTGTTCAACATTCTCTATGGCAGTCAGACCATGCCGGTGGACGATGTTCTCTGGAACTACGATGTGCGGAACTACTCCAAGTACCTCATCCGCAGCACCGGCAGACATGACCTGAACTGGGTCATGCAGAACACGGCTGTCCTGCATTTCTGCGGGAAGAATAAGCCGTGGCACGAGGACTATAAAAATCCCTTCGGAATGCTGTATCTGCACTATATGAATCTGACCATGCGGAAACTGTATGAGAAAAATGATATTTGAGTTTGAAGAAAAATTTGCTCGTTACCACTATATGTGAATAAAAATCAGCCCGGCACCGCGCTATTGATGCGATGCCGGACTGATTTTATTCTATTCATATTTGATGCATTGTTTCCCGCACTAAGAGGGCCGCCGTCTCGACAGATGCCCCGCATTCATCAAATTGCGTGAGCACCTTTTGCTCAATGGGAAACTTGTACGCAATCGCCTTTACAAAGCGTTTCTGCGTCTTTTGTTCCTCACGCGGGAACAACTCAACCTCGGAAATCAGGTATTTCACAAGGTCGCGCCGCTCTGCCGCATTCATTCTATCATAGATTGCGTCAAAAGACGAGAGGATTCCGATCATAGATTGCACAGACGTCTGCTCGCTTTCCAGAGTTGCCTTTTTCATCATGCTTTCTTGCAGCAGATCCTCCGCCTTATAAATCTGGTCATAGAGGTCATTCAGGCGGCGGGTCATGTCTGCGCGACGGCGCTCTGCATACTTGTCATCCGGGGCAATGCGGTCAATATCCTGTTCCAAGCTGTCGCAGCTGCGCTGTAAAGCGGATAGCTGTTTTTTGTAGGCGGTAATGTCATTTTCAACCTCGGTCATGTCCACGGCGGTCATTACCTTTTCCTGCAAATCCTTGATAAACTGCGGATTGCGAACAATCTTCCGGGTGTACTCCATCACCTCGTCCTCAACCTGACTGGCTACCACGCCATTCCTGCGGCATACCGAAGTCCCTCTATGTTTAGTCGCATAAGAACAGACATAAGATTCTGTGCGGCGCTCCGTGCCGTCCTGATTTGTCCACTTGGTCATACCGATATACATAGGTGCGCCGCATAATGGCAGCGAGCTTTTCCTGATCGCTCAGGGAAAGCTCGTCAATCAAAGCGGCAAGG
>URPU01000009.1 GCA_900549865.1 uncultured Eubacteriales bacterium | reverse complement strand
TTTTCTCCATTATACCAAAAAGCTTGCACGATAGCGAGACTTCTTTGACAGGCTGAAAAGCTGCAAGTATCACTTGCAGCTTTTACTTTTCCGTCACATCCGGCGCGGATATGTCCGCGCCGGGGTGCTTATGCGCTTATATCATGCCGCGCTTCTTGGCCTCGAAGGTCAGCTCGTCGCGGAAGTCGGGGTGCGCGATGGAGATAAGGTTCTTCACGCGCTTGCTGAGCGACAGGCCGCGAAGCTGCGCGATGCCGTACTCCGTAACGATGTAGTCCACGTCGTTCTTGCTGGTGGTGCACAGCGCGCCGGGGGTGAGGATGGGCTGGATCTTGCTTATGGTGCCGCCCTTCGCCGTGGAGGTGAAGGCGATGAAGCTCTTGCCGCCCTTGGACTGGCATGCGCCGCGCACGAAATCGACCTGGCCGCCCGTGCCGGAAAGGTGCTTTGTGCCGATGCTCTCCGCGCAGACCTGACCCCACAGATCCACCTCGACCGCGGCGTTGATGGAGATCATATTGTCGTTCTTGCAAATGACCGCCGGGTCGTTGACGTAGTTGACGGGGAGTATCTCGATGGCGGGGTTATCGTCGATGTAATCATAAATGCGCTTGGAGCCGAAGGCAAAGGTCGTGACGGTCTTGCCGCGGTGTATCTGCTTTTTGCTGTTGTTGACCGCGCCGCAGGCTATAAGCTCGACCATAGAGTCGGTGAACATCTCGGTGTGGATGCCGAGGTCGTGCTTGCTCTTGAGGGCAATGCCCGTCGCGTCGGGGATCGCGCCGATGCCGAGCTGGATGCAGGCCCCGTCGGGGATCTGCTCGGCGATATAGCCGCCGATGGTGGCGCTGATCTCGTCTATCTTCGTGGGGGGCAGGACCGCGAGGTCGTGGCTGTCCTCGATTATCGCGTCAACCTGACTGACGTGGATCTGCTGGGCGCAGACGGCGCGGGGCTGCTTGTCGTTCACAACGACGAAGATACGCTTTGCCTTGTCGATGGACGCCTCACTCAGCGAGCCGACAGTGCCCATGCTGAAATAGCCGTGCTTATCCATCGGGGAGACCTCGGTGATGTACACGTCATGGTCGTAAAGGCGCTGGATATCGCCGGGGATGTCGCGGTAGTACGCGGGCATGAAGTCGCCCCAGCCGCCGTTGACGGCCTTGCGCGCACCGGCGCTGGAAAACCATGAGCTTCCGTTGAAGCGGCCGTTGAGCGAATCATCGGCATAGAACTCAAACGGGTACACGTCCAGCAGGGTGTCTATCTTCACGCCGGATATCTCACCCCTTGCCGCGCGCGCCGCTATCGCGGACACGAGCGCCGGGGGCGCGGCGACCGCCGCGTCCATGCCTATCAGCCAGCCGTCCTGCACGCGGCCCGCGGCCTCCTCGGCGGTGGTGAGCTTATTTGCGTATATTTCTCTGTAGTCTGCCATTTTCGTTTTCCTTTCCTTATCTGTATCTGTGAATATCGCCCCGGCGCGCGCAGATGGGCGCGCCATGGCGCGGTAAACCTTTTATTTGCGGCGGCTGCGCTGGCGGCGCTCGGAATACATGCGGTTGTCCGCAATGCGGCTGTCGGACTCCTGCATGAACTTCTTGAGCCTGTCCTCAAACGCCTTGTCCGCACTGGGCGGATCCGCCGCGGGCGGGGCCGTGCGCGGCGCGGGAGCTTGAGAACGCGCCTCCCGCACGGGCGGGCGGCGCGGCGGCGCGGGCGGAGCCGGCTGCGCCTGCTTGACGGAGAGGTTTATCTTCCCCGCCTCATTTATGCTGATCACGCGCACCTTCACCGTCTGCCCGACGGAGAGATAGTCGTTCACATCGTTCACGTAGCTGTTGGCCACCTCGGAGATGTGCACAAGGCCGCTCTTCCCCTCCGGAAGGGCGACGAACGCCCCGAACTTAGTTATCCCCGTGACCTTTCCTTCAATAACGGCGCCAATTTCAAGTCCCATCCTGCACCCTCTCCGTCTCGCCGCGGGCATCATCCGCGGCGGCACTGTCTGTTGTGAAATAAAATATCCTTTCGCCCGGTATCACCAGTCCCAGCCTCTCGCGCGCAAGCGCTTCCATCCCTTCCCCGCTCTCGACGGCCTCGAGCTTTTCCTTAAGCTCCAGATTCTCGCGCTGCGCCGCGCAAAGCGCCGCCTCCTGCGATGCAAGGCGCTGCCGGGCATACGAAACATCCCGCACGGCAGACGTGAACAGGGCGAGGGCATACACCAGAAGGGCAAGCGCGGCAATGCGCAGAAGCGAAATTCGAGACTGCATAGATACCTCTTCAATCATCTTTTATAATAAAGCATTCTCTCACTTTATGGAAGAGAATTTTTGCCAATTCTGCGGTTTTTTTAATTATTTTTTTCGCGTGCGCGGCGAGGCCCTCCACAGCGCCGAGTGCGCCGTCAAAAAGTGCGTACACCCTGTCGCTGACGGTGTGCATATACATTATAAAGCCTATAAGCGTCATTGCAAGCTCCCAGATGCCGAGGCGGCCGGGCTGCGCGCTCATGGCAAGCGTGAACGCCCCCGCCAGCGCCGCAAGCGAGAACGCGGCGTCCAGCACGGCCGCGCCGAAGGCCGCCGCCCTGCGCCGAAGCGGGCGCAGGCAGTCATACGCAAGCCCCAGCAACGCGCCGAGGCCGAAGGCCAGCACCAGCGACTGCGCCTGCACGGCAAGCTCGACCTCCATATCAGCCGAAAAGCCGCGTCCACAGCGACTCGCGCTGCACCGGCTCGTCATAGCTTAGCTCGCGGACGTGGCCCTGCACCTCGAGCTGACCCAGCTCAAGGTCTATCCGGCCTATATGCAGCCCGTCGCCGCGGATGGTGAGCGCGCCGAGGCTGGTCGTAAGTATAACGGTATTTTCGTCAAAGCCGGAGACATCCTCCACCCCGGAAAGACTCATCCTTTCGCGGTTTTCAATGCTGAGGCTGTGCGGCTTGTCTGTGGTTCTGCTTTCTTCATACGGCATACGGAAAACACCTCCCGCTAATATATATGCCGCGGAAGGCGCGATTATTGCCGCGTGGCGGGCATGAAGCTCGCCGCGGCTTCCGTTTTTGGCGCGGGCCGCGGCGATATATCGTTAATTATTCGTCAAGCTCCCACGGCAGGTCTACCCAGCGCAGCTCGTGCCCCATCGCGGGGATGAGCTTTTCAAACACGTCCGCACTGCGTATGCGCAGGGATGAGCTGTTTATGCACGGGTGACAGCCGAAGTACTCCTCCCCCTGCAGGTCCCGATCGACCAGCAGGTGCACGCGCCCCTCCCGGTCGTTCATCAGGCCAAGCACGCTTACTGAGCCGGGCGTGATGTCAAGCGCGGAGAGCATCTGCTCAGGCGTGCCGAAGGAGAGGCGCGCCGTGCCGATCTGCTTGGAGAGCACCTTGGTCTTGAAGGGCTTATCCCCCGGCATGAGCAGAAGATAAAGCTCCGTCTGCTGTCTGTTGGTGAGCAGGAGATTCTTGCATATTTCGCAGCCGAGTATCTTTTCGACCTCGTGGCAGTCGTCTATATGATCGGCATAGTCGTGATCGACGCGGCAGAAATCTATGCCCAGCTTTTCAAGCAGGTCATAGCAGCGCTCCTCCTTGTCGATGCGTTTTTCGGCCGGGCGGCCGGAATAAAGCGTGGCGTCTATTTTCATATCAGATATCCTACCTCTTGTTCGATGGCAGCCAGATGTGCTGCTCCTGCGCGTTTTTTATAAGCCCGTCGCGGAAATCCGGGTGCGCCACGGAGATGAGCGCCTCCGCGCGCTCCCACGTCGTAAGCCCGGCGAGGTTCACCGCGCCGTACTCCGTGACGATGTAGTGGCACATGCTGCGCGGCGTCGTGATAATGTCCATGTTGAAGTGCGGCACGATGCGCGACTGCACTGTGCCGTCCTTCCCCGTGTGCGTGGACGGCAGGCACAGAAAGGCCTTGCCCCCCGCGGAATGCACCGTGCCGGAGACGAAGTCGAGCTGGCCGCCCGTGCCGCTTATCTGGCGGAAGCCCACGCTCTCCGCGTTCACCTGCCCGTAAAGGTCAACGTTCAGGCAGCCGTTGATGGAGATCATGCTGTTGTTCTTCGCCAGCACATGCGGGTCGTTGACATAGCTGAGCGGCAGGCCGAGGAATTCGTCGTTATGGTCTATCCAGTCATAGAAATCGCGCGTGCCCATGGCGATGGCGGCCACGCTCTTCCCCGGATGCAGGGTCTTGCAGCGGTTCGTTAGCTTGCCCGCCCTGTACATGGCGAGGTAGCCGTCCGCGGCAAGCTCCGTGTGCATGCCGAGATCCTTCAGATCGCTGTCCGCGATAAGCTCGCCGAGGGCGTTCGGCACGCCGCCGATGCCGAGCTGCACCGTCGCGCCGTTCTTTATGAAGGGCAGGAGGTTCTGTGCGATGCGCACCTCCGTCTCGCTCGGCCGCGGCGCCTTCATCTCCAGCAGCGGATAACTGCCCGCCTCGACCACAACGTCGGCCTCGGAAATGTGCACATAGCTCTCTTCGCCGCCGCACATCCACGGCAGCGCCTCGTTGACCTCAAGTATGACTATATCCGCCTTGTCGATGATGGCCTTGGGAAGCCCCTGACAGGTGGAGCGGCTGAAATAGCCCTTGTCGTTCATCGGCGTGACGGCCAGCATGGCGACGTTGACCGTGAGATAGTTTTCGTAGTACGCGCCCATGTTGCGAAAGTCCATTGGGATGAAAAAGGCGCGGTGCGCGTCTATAAGCCGCCGCTCGTATGCCGAGCAGAACCAGCTGTTATAAACAAAATGCTCAAACCCCGTGTCGCACTCCGCGACCTGAATGGGGCCGGAAATAAGGTTCCCGCGTATTTTAACGCCCCACAGCTCATCCCGGCGCTTCGCCAGCGCCGCGTCCAGCGTTTTGGGAAAGCCGTTGTTGGACGCATAGTCCACCCAGTCCCCGTTTTTCACGAGGCGGACGGCCTCATCCGCCGTGCGCAGCTTGGAGCGGTATTCATCGTATACTGACATGCTGTTCTCCTTCTTCGGTCAATGTGCCTGTTTTTTCTTTGCGGCGATCTATATATCGCCTTAATGGAGCTCGTTCTCCATTGCGACGCGGTATTTCCCGTCCTCACAGACAACGATATATTTCCTGTAGTCGTCGCTATAGCTGCCGTCGATCATGTATATGACGCCGCTTATTTTGGCGTCGTCCTCTTCGCGGCAGTCAAAATCCGTATAAACTCCATATGTATATGCGCCCTCGTCGCCGGAGCTCACCGGAACAAGCTCTCCGTCAAGGTTGGCCGCCATACCGCGTGCGCCGACGGCGCTTATTCCATATCTGTCCGGTCTAACACAGCCCTCGGAGCAGTACTCACCACATCTGCCGTCCTCGCACACATAATATAAATGATAGGTTGATCTGTCGAAGTAAACGGAAGCAACATCCTCCGCCATGACTTCGGAAGCCCAGTTTATCAGTCTTCCGTCCTCTGTAAGCGCATAAACGAGTATCCCCCACGGGCATGGCGTCGGATATACGTCCGCAATATCCTCCCACGCGGAAAAATCAAACTCTAACGGATATGTGGGCGTTTTTTCTCCCGTGAAGCATTCCCCGGAAAATACACAGGTCCCGTCCTCTCTCAGCCCTATGTAATTCCCATTGCGCATGGAGTAGACATTCTTTATTCCGCGCCACGCGGTCATATCGGAATTGAGCTCTCCCCCGACAGCGGCAACGCGCCCGTCGGCCAGAACAGCTATCAGCCCCGATGTGAAGCCACTGCCCGGAGTGCTCTGAGTAAGACCGACAACGTTTTTAAGCCGCGCGGCGTCAGCGCGGACGGCATCCAATCTCTCATCCTTCACGGTATCCGGCCACGCGACGCTGACAGTGCCGTTCTTTTTTACCGCGGCAACATATAGACCTTCATCCCAATAGCTGTAGTCCGCGATGAACGACCGGACGCCGCGCATGGCTCTCAGACTCGGCGTCACATCCGCAAAGCTGTCGTTGTACATATCGCAGACGCGAATACCGCCGCGCGCGTCAAGGCCGATAATGTACGGGTAAGGGTTTTTGTCATTATATGACCACGGCGTAATGAACTCAAGCTGCTTCATGTTTTTCCAATCGAAAAAATCATCCTCCGCACGGTCTGCGGCGGCAAAGGTGAAGGAAAAGGCAGTGAAGATAAGGGCTAGGATGAGGGAGCAGCATATGCCCCGTGCGAGTTTTCGTTTCATTTTCGGCCGTGGCTCCTTTTCAGATATTCTTGGACTAAGTACCCTCGGTTGACAAGAGCACATACGCCTGACGGCGCGTCTTTCCGGCGCTTTTTGCCCTTTTCATCTTGATGGGTTACGACACATCTGCGCCTCAAAAGCCAAAAATCGCTCGAAAATCCATCGCTGTCAGGTGCAAGCAGTTTTGACGAGGCAGAAAAGCGGTCAGACGACGAAAAGGCCGCAGAGAATACTTTGTGTATTTGCAAGGTCTTTGAGGATGTATGGGCATTCTTTCTGCCAGTCAAAACCGTGTGTGTCCTTGTCAACCGAGGGTAATACACTTTTATAATACACTTTTTATATCATTTTTTCAATATGCACTTCGATTACGATATGAAACGCCGCCCGGACTGCGGGCGGCAGGGCGCGCATGAAAAACCGCCCGCCGTGCGAAAGCACAGCGGGCGGAAAACATCTGCTGTTTTATCGGTCCGTCAGGATAGAGCGGCTATTAGGCCTGCTTCTTCTCCTTCTTGGTCATGACCTGTACGCCCTCGACAACGAGGATGACAGCCAGAACGATAAGACCGATGGACCAGATCATCTGGAACCAGTCGCCCCATGCGGCGCCAGCGGCGGCGATGAGCTTGATCTTGGCGATGATGGTCATGGTGAGGGAGGTGATGGTCGCGCAGAGCATGAAGACCATCGGAACGAAGAACATCTTGTTGTTCTTGCCGATGTTGCCCAGCCATGCAGCAACTGCCAGCATTGCTATACCGGCAAGGAGCTGGTTCGCAGCGCCGAACACGCCCCAGATCTGGTTCAGGCCCATGAAGCCCATACCGCAGCCGATGATGACCATGATAAGGGTGGACACGAGCGGGTGAGAGAAGAACTTGCGTGCGCCGGTCAGCTCGTCGCGGGTCTTGCCTTCGGGAATGAACAGCTCGGCAAACATGTAGCGGGAAAGACGCGTGCCGGAGTCAAGGGAGGTAAGAGCAAAGACAGAAACTGCCAGAGTCAGCAGGGTGTAGGTGGTGTCGTAAACGGGGTTGGAGAAGTCTGCCACGCCGCCGAACATAGTGGCGACCATGGTGGCAACGCCGCCTGCGAAGATCGTGGGAGGTGCGGAGAGGAGGAACTTGTCGCCGCCGCCGATGTTGGTCTCTTTGAAGACAACGCCGATAGCGATGAGGGCGATGATCGCAAGAGCGGACTCAACGATCATTGCGCCGTAGCCGATGACCTTTGCATCCTTCTCAGAGTCGAGCTGCTTGGAAGTCGTGCCGGAACCGATGAGAGAGTGGAAGCCGGAGACTGCGCCGCAGGCGACGGTGATGAACAGGGTCGGGAAGAGGGAGGCGGAGCCGTTGAGGCCCTTCCAGCCTGCGAATGCAGGCAGCTCAACAGTTGCGCCGGAGAACACGATACCGACGAAAGCGATGATCATCATGCCGTAGAGCAGGAAGGAGGACAGGTAGTCACGCGGCTGGAGCAGCATCCAGACAGGAAGCAGAGAAGCCACGACTATGTACACTGCGATGAAGAGGACCCAGAAGGTGCGGCTGGCGTTGACACCGAAGTTCAGGCCGGCGATGGTGATGAGCACGATGCCGATGATGCCGACGACAGTGGCGGGGCCGACCTTGCAGTTCTTGCGGTACACGAAGTAACCGAAGATGAAAGCGATAACGATGAACAGAAGAGAGGTGGTCGCGGTGGAGGCGTTGCCGCTGACGTTTGCACGGCCAACGGTGAACACGGGGCCTTCGGAAACGAAGGTGCCGGCCACGACTGCGGTGAAGGAAGCAATGACGAGAATGAGAACGAGCAGGGCGAAGATGGTGAACAGTCTCTGTGCCTTGACGCCTATCTCATCCTTGATGACTTCGCCGATGGAGCCGCCGTTGTGGCGGATGGAGGCGAACAGAGCACCAAAGTCATGCATTGCGCCGAAGAAGATGCCGCCGATAACGATCCACAGGAAAACGGGGACCCAGCCGAAAACTGCGGCCTGGATAGGTCCGTTGATGGGGCCTGCACCGGCGATGGAAGAGAAGTGGTGGCCCATCAGCACGGCGGGGTTGGCAGGAACGAAGTCCTTCCCGTCATAGCTGGTGTGTGCCGGGGTTTCATGGTTGGGGTCAACACCCCACTGCTTTGCAAGCCAAGAGCCATAGAAGATGTAGCCCAGAGCAAGCAGAGCGAATGCGATGAGAAGAATAATTACTGCGCTCACACTTTTCACTCCTTAAATAAAAAGTATAAAATATATAGCTTTCGCCGAGAGCCCCTCAGTCCCTCGCTGCGAATAGCTTACTGAAATAGGGGGCCAGCTCATTTCCGGCCCGGTTCGTGCAGACCTTTTTCTCCGAAAGATCCACGCCCCCTGCCTTAAGCTCCGTATAGCCGTGCAGGGAGAATTTATAGCTTTTGCTGTACTTCAGCTTTTTTATGTGCTTCACCGTCGCCGCGTCAAGCCTGTCCGCGATGAACAGAACCTTGATGTTGGAACACTGGTGCTCCTTATGGGGCTTCACGCGCGGAAGCGACTCATCCAGCGCGCGCCTGACGCATTCGTCCACCTGCGCGCAGTCAAAGCTGTCGGCGGCGAAGATGTAGGCGTACTCGTTCTTCTCGTTGCCCCACATCGTGATGTTCTTTGTCAGCCAGTAACGCTCATCCCGGGAAAAATAATCCGCCCTGAAAGCGAGAGGCGCGTCCTCATCCGCCACGGGAACTATGTTGTAATAAGCGCTGTATGAATCCTTAAGAACTTCCAAAAACAATGCCCGATCCATCCGGCACCCTCCCGAGAGCTGATAAGCGGCCGGAGGCATTAACACGAAAACGGGTTTTGCTTGCGGGCGCTCTATACGGCCAATGACTTTCTGACGAATAATTAAATCTATTCCCAATTCTTTAATAAGAATATAACTCATCTTTGCGAAAATTTCAATAGTTAATTCACAAAAAATCCACATTTTCTGCGTTCATTGCTTCATTTTTTAGCCAATGTGCATTTATGTAAACCGTTTTGTCGTTTTATCATGACATTTTCTAATGATATGTATAAAACGCCGCTCTTTCATTTCCCAATGGTTTTTCTCTTTTTCGCCCCCATCGCTTCAAAATCCTGTTGCAACATATATTGGATTATGCTATTCTAATTCAAGTGTATAATCAGATATATAATCTATATATGTAGAAGAGGGCAGAATGGAACTTAAACTCTGCGTGCCGTGCCTGCTGGGGCTTGAAGGGCCGATCGCCGACGAGCTGAAGCGGCTGGGCATGGATAACGTCGCATCCGAGAACGGACGCGTATATTTTACCGGAACGGAGGCCGCCGTCGCCGCGGCGAACATAAACCTGCGCATCGGCGAGCGCGTGCTGATCGAGCTTGGCCGCTTTGACGCCGTGAGCTTTGAGGAGCTTTTTCAGGGCGTGAAGGCGCTGCCGTGGGAGCAGTTCATCGCAAAGGACGCCGCCTTCCCTGTGAAGGGCTACAGCCTCAATTCAAAGCTTTTCTCCGTCTCCGACTGTCAGAAGATAATAAAGAAGGCCATTGTGGAAAGGCTCAAGGGCGTGTACGGGCTTGAGTGGTTCCCCGAAAGCGGCGAGACCTATCAGGTGCAGTTCTCCATAATGAAGGACAACGTCTCCGTATGCATCGACACATCGGGCGAGGGGCTGCACAAGCGCGGCTACAGGCCCGCGCACAACGCCGCACCGTTGAAGGAGACCATGGCCGCGGCGATGGTGAAGCTTTCGCGCTACCGCGGGCGCGATGATTTTATCGACCCCTTCTGCGGCAGCGGCACCATTCCCATAGAGGCCGCGCTCATCGCGCGCAACATCGCCCCCGGCCTCAACAGGCGCTTTTCCGCGATGAACTGGCGCATATTTGACCCGCGCATATGGGCGCAGGCGCGCGACGAGGCGCGCAGCCGGGAGTTTCACGGCACTTACAGCATCATTGGCAGCGACATCGACCCGCACGCCGTTGAGATCGCGCGCGAGAACGCCGCGCGCGCCGGTGTGGGCGACATCGTCCGCTTTGAGGTGGCGGATGCCGCCGCGTTCGACAGAAAGACGGAGCGCGGCGTCATCGTGACGAACCCGCCCTACGGCGAGCGCATAATGGAAAAGGCGCAGGCCGAGGCGCTGTACAGCGCTTTCGGCGCGGCGTGGCGCAAAACGGAGAACTGGCAGCTATACCTTCTCTCCTCGCACACCGAGTTTGAGCGCTGCTTCGGCAAGACGGCCGACAAGAAGCGCAAGCTGTATAACGGCATGATCAAGTGCGATCTTTTCATGTACTTCAAATAACGGAAGAGCAATAAGGAGCGGATATATGAAGCATATTTTTATCGTCAATCCCACAGCCGGCGGGCACGACGCGACGGATGCCGTCCGGGCAAAGGTGGAGGCCGCGTTTGCCAAGCGCGGCGGGGAGTTTGAGATATACGTCACGCGCGCCCCGATGGACGCGACGGCCAAGATCCGCGTGGAGGCCGCCTCCGGCGAGCATCTGCGCGTGTACGCCTGCGGCGGCGACGGCACCTTCAACGAGTGCGTGTGCGGCGCGGCGCAGCTTCCGAACGTTGCGATCTGCCCCTTCCCCACCGGCACGGGCAACGACTTCTGCCGCATGTTCGGCGAGGAGGCGGATATGTACCGCGACCTTGACGCGCTGCTTGACGGCTGTGAGCGCCCCATCGACCTCATCGACTGCAACGG
The DNA here is from genome assembly GCA_900549865.1 of uncultured Eubacteriales bacterium. Taxonomy (GTDB): domain Bacteria; phylum Bacillota; class Clostridia; order Oscillospirales; family Oscillospiraceae; genus Limivicinus. The sequence goes on along the minus strand of URPU01000009.1, from coordinate 27,821 downwards.
CCGCTGGTGCGCCAACATATGCTCCGTCGGGATAGACGCGCGCATCGGCACGTCCGTGCACAAGTACAGCCACCTGCCCGTTATCGGCGGCGCGGCGGGCTACGTCGTGTCGGCCGTGGTGAATGTTTTTCAGGGCATAAACACAAACATGTACATAAAATGCGGCGATTTTTACGCCGAGGGCAAGCACGCGCTGGTGTGCGTGTGCAACGGGCGCTATTACGGCGGCGGCTTCAATCCCAGTCTGACCGCCCGCCCCGACGACGGGGAGCTTGACTTCTTCATCACGCGCCGCGTCAGCCTGCCGGTGCTGGCCGTGCTCATCGGCAAGTACGCCAAGGGCCGCGCCGACGAGCTGAGCCAGTACATCACTCACCTCAAAGGCACGGAGATCGAGATCGGCTTTGACGAGGACAACGTGGTGAACATCGACGGCGAGGCGCTGTACGCAAAGCGCGTGCGCATCCGCCTTGTGCCGGGCGCGGCGAATCTCATCGTGCCGAAGGGCATGAAGTTCTTCAACGCGTAAGGGATAAAGCAGACGAAGTCAATGCCGCCCCGCCGGAAGCTCCGGCAGGGCGGCGGTCATTATATAGAGCGTATAGTCACAGACGCGCCGGAAAACCGGCGCGTCTGCTTTTTTATGGAGCTGACGGTGTGATAGAGGTGTGATCAATGCACTCCGTCAAGAATCACGCCCTTGCTGCGGAGCTTATCCTGCAGCTCGGAAACCTGATCTTCAAGCTGGCGGGGAGTGATGCCCTTCTTGACGCACAGCGCGGCAGCCGTACCGGCAGCTTCGCCAGTGACCATAGTCTGCTGGAGGAAGCGCTGATGCGCGGCGCGGGTCGCAGAGACGGCCTTGCCGGCCACGAGGAAGTTCTCAAGTCCCAGAGGAACGAGGCAGCGGTAAGGAATGTCATTGGAGCCGCCGTCCTTGGGCACCGCGTTTATCGCGGAGGAGGTGACAGTGCCGGTGGTGGTGTTGTCAGCACCGGGAACGACGTGCTTTGCACCGCCCGGGAAGTTGCTGCGGCCGATGGTATCAGGGAAGCGGCGCGCCTCGGCGATGTCCTCGGTCGTGAGGATGTAGTCGCCCATTACGCGGCGCGTCTCGCGGATGCGAACCTCGGGGCAGACGCGGGTGAGGTACATGTTCTCGAAGCCGGGAACGTACTTCTTGAAGAACTTGAAGGCGATCTCATCCTGCGCGCGGCAATCGACCTCGCACTTGGTGAGGTCTCTGACGTCGCAGCAGTCAACGTTATCGACCTGGGAGGAGTGCTGGAAGTGGGCCTGGATAACGCCGCCCTCGCGCGGCATGATGAAGAAGCCGACACCGGACTTGTTGTGCCACTCGCCGGTCTCCACGCCCTTCTTATGCAGGGAAACGAAGCCCATGACCTCCGCCACGTCCGCAATGGACTTGACGTTCTGGCGGATCATATCTCTGATCTGATCTTCGTTCATGTCTATGTAAGGCTCGTAGACGTGGTTGAAGTCAAACTCGTCGAGGTTGTTCATGAAGTACTCCATGAACTCATCCCAGTTGATGCCGTCGGCAGTGAAAGCAACGGTGCTGGGTTCGAGCTTGTCGCGGGACCACTCATCGGTCTGCGCGCCAGCGCGGAAAGCGACCTCGCCTTCGCCGGTGCAGTCGATAACGACCTTGGCAAGCACCATGGACTTTCCGCCCGGATGCTCGCAGATGACGCCGTTGATGTCATTGCCGGTGCGGATAACGTCAGTGACCATGCTGTGCAGCATAAGCTCGCAGCCAGCCTCGGTGAGAAGGTCGTATATCAGGTAGCCCCACCAGTCGGGATCGACAAGGTTGAACTGATAGGAGCCGCGCCATTTCTGATGATGGGAGGGCAGCGCATGGCCTTCGGCCAGCAGCTTCTGATAGGTCTCCCAGACGATGCCGCCGACGATGCGCTCGCCGCGGGCATTGTACAGCCATGCGTAGGAGAATCCCGGAGGGCCGGAGAAGCACATCTGGCCGCCGAGCTGGCCGACGCGCTCTATAAGCAGGGTTTTTGCACCGTCGCGCGCGGCCGCAAGCGCCGCCGCCACGCCGGAAGTGCCGCCGCCGCAGACGACGACGTCATAAGAACCGTAATAGTTCATCATTTTAATATTACCTCCAATAAATATGAGAAAGCGTTCCCGCGCTGGGCAGAGCCGCTGCTTGTGCACGGCGGCTCCGCCCGGCCGGCGTTCTGACGGCCGCCTTTTGGCGGGAATACACTGGCCGGATCAGTAAGTACCAAAGAGTATCGCGCCGCGCTCAACAAGGACTTTCTGAAGCTCGGAGACCTCATCCTCAAGCTGGCGGGGAGTGATGCCCTTCTGGGCGCACATTGCCGCGGCCACACCGGCGGCGTCGCCGGTGACGGTGGTCTGCATCAGGAAGCGGTGGTGAGAGGGACGATCCGCGCAGATGGCCTTGCCGGCCACGAGAAGATTTTCAAGCCCCTTCACAACGAGAGAGCGGTACGGGATATCGCTGGAGCCGCCGTCCTTGGGGTGACGGACCTGCTGAAGCGCAAGCGCCTTGTCGCCGCAGGCGTGCTTTGCGCCCGTGGTGAAGCTGCTCTTGCCGATGACGTCGGCAAACTTCCTTGCATCGGCGACGTCGTCGGAGGTGATGCGGTAATCGCAGGTGATCCTTCTGGTCTCGCGGATACGCGCCTCGTGGCAGGTTCTGGTGATATATGCATTTTCAAAGCCGGGCACGTACTTTTTGAAGAACTTCCACGCGATCTCGTTCTGGCGGCGGCACTCGATCTCGACGCGGGTAAGATCGCGCACGTCGGTGCAGTCTGCCATGTCCTCCTGAGAGGAGTGCTGGAAGTGGGCAAGAATGTGGCCGTCCTTGGGCATGATGAAGAAGCCCACACCGGACTTGTTGTGCCACTCGTTATTCTCGATACCGATCTTCTTGAACTTGAGGAAGCCCATCATTTCGCCGACTTCGGTGATGTCCTTGGCGTTCGCAGCAGCCTGCTTTATCTCGTCCATGGTCATACCCTGGAAACGGTCGGCAACCTGCTCGAAGAGGAAGTCGTCTATATTATTGCGGAAGTAATCCATGACCTTGTCCCAGTCAACGCCGTCGGCAGTGAAAGCGACGGTCGCGGGCTCAAGGACGTTCACGGGCTCGATCTCATACTCGGCGCCAGCCTGAACGGCGACTTCGCCCTCGCCGGTGCAGTCGATAATGACCTTGCCGAGAATGACGGAGCGTCCGCCCGGATGCTCGCACACAACGCCCTTGACGACGTTGCCCTCACGGATGACTTCAACGACGAGGGAGTGGAGCATGATCTCGCATTTCGCCTCGGTGAGCATACGGTACACCAGCAGGCCCCACTTGTCGGGATCGACATAGGAGAAGGTGTAGTCGCCGCGCCACTTGGGCAGGATATGGGGCAGTGCGTCGCCGGTCTTGAGCAGCGCATTGTGGGTCTCTTCGGCAAAGCCGCCCACTACCTGCTCATGGCGCGCGTTGAAAAGGTGTGCGTAGGAGAATCCCGGAGGTCCGGAAAAATTCATCTGGCCGCCAAGCTGGCCGACGCGCTCTATAAGCAGAGTCTTTGCGCCGCTTCTGGCAGACTGAAGAGCCGCGGCAACGCCGGACGTGCCGCCGCCGCAGACTATAACATCGTAAGAACCATACAGGCTATACATGGTAGCCCTCCCTTTTTCTAGTGTGGAGGGTTCCGGTATTGGCCGGGACCCTCCCTGTTTTTATGAAAGAATCAGCTTACTTGCGCTTGAAATCCTCAAGGCTCTTGGCAATGGTGCCATCGGGCAGAGTGAGCGCCTCGACGCAGCCTTCGCTGTGCAGCGCCCAGGGCAGGATAACACCGGAGTGACCGCCGCGGCCGCCGATGGTGACGACTTCGACGTCTCTGGGGAAGCGGGTGACAGGCAGCGGGTGACGGTTCGCCCACTCCTTCGGGCGCACGGGCTTGAGGCCGCGGCCGTTGACCATGGCATTCTGATGGTACACATACTGATGGATGTGCTCCTGGATCATTTCCTTGGTGTAGCCGTCCTTCTTGAGCATCATTGCATGGTCGGGTGTGAGGCAGACGACCAGCGGGCCGGGCATGTAGGCATTGTTGGAGCCAAGAGTGGTGCAGCATGCAGTGATGGTATCGAGCAGGTCATGGCCGTTGAGGCTGAGGAAGTCGATGATATCATGCAGCGGCTCTGCCTTGAGCATGTACACGGTGGTGGTGTCGCTGTCAAAGTGATCCTCGTTTATCATGTTCCACTGTGCAAGCGAGGGCTCCTCTGCAAAGCAGTAGGTGAACTCGGCCTGGGAGGCGATGCAGTCAAGGTCGCACACGCCGGGCACGCTGCGAAGCGCGTTCATGATGACAAGGTTTATTGCGCGGCCGATGGTCGCGTTTTCGGGCCAGCCGGGGCCCTGGCAGCCCTGTTTGCCGGAAATGCCTATCTGCTGGGCGATGGGGCCGGAGACGAGGCACATATTGCCGCCGGGGTGCGAGGTGGTGACGGACTGGTTGAAGTTGTAAAGCGGGCTGTTGAGCGCCTTGAAGGCGGCAACGAGTACGGGCATTGCATGGGGCTTGCAGCCTGCCATGACAGCGGCGATGGCAACGTCCTTGACGGTTATCTCTCTGCCGCTGGGGCCGGAGGGATCGACAAGCTTGGTGTCCTCATCCCAGGGGCAGTACTCAAGCATCGCCTCATAGCGGCGCTTCGTGGGCGGGATTATGGGCAGGCCATCGCAGATATGCTCTGCATTGAAGTAATCCATGACCTCTTCCATGTAAGCGCCGGGCTCCATGGACTTATCAGCGTCATATTCGGGTGCGAAGGGCAGCAGCCCGTCCTTTGCGGGAGCAACCTTGTCCATCTTGAAGTCGATGTGGGCAAGCTCCTTGAGCTTGTCGCCGTTGCTGGTGAGAGAAGCAAGAATGTAGTCCCACTTCTTATCGACCTCGGCCGCGACCTCGTCAACGGTGGACGCCTGGTAGATATCGACGGAGCACAGGCACAGCTCGCCCGCACGGTAGACGCCGACGCCCTCGGTGATGGCGGTTCCCGGAGGCGCGGTCATGTAGACCGCAGGGATACCCAGCTTCTCCAGCGCGATCGTGAGAACGGTCGTGGAGGAGGAGGTGCCCATATCGCCGAACGCGACTATCGCGGCGACGGGCTTTTCTTCGGCGAGCATTGCGGCGTATTCGCCGAGCTTTGCAGCGTTCTTGCCGCGGACAGTCTCGGTGTATTCCACCCACTTGCTGTCGTCGCAGCCTATCTCGCGCAGATGCTCCTTAATGCGGTCAAAAACGGTGTAGTAATTGCAGAAGCCGAGCTTGGTGTTATTGTAGAAAAGGATCTTTCCGCTCTTAAGTTCTTCAAGAGAAGGACGCTTGGCCAGCTCGAGCATAGGGCGCTCCTGATAGCCGCGCGGATCCAGCATGGTGTTGACTTTGGACATTGTTTTTCTCCTTTACCAGAATATTAATGCTGATGTGCACAAGCATTGTATGATTATATTATAGGTATACGCCGGGATATCGGCAATTCAATTGAGGCTGTGTCAGACACACAAAATTGAATACAAGCGCTCAGTTGAAGAAGGTGTTCGGGATGAAGGTGACGATCTGCGGGAAGAACACGACCAGAAGGATAACAGCCACCATTGCGGGGATATAGCGGATGGCCTCCTTGGTGACGTCCTTGACGGGGATCTTTGCCACGCCGGACACGACGAACAGGCAGATGCCGAAGGGCGGGGTGATAATGCCGACCATCAGGCCGAGGACCATCAGAACGCCGAAGTATATCGGGTCTATGCCGACGGATTTCACGACCGGGATTATGATCGGGGCGAGCAGCAGAACTGCCGCGGAGGTGTCCATGAAGCAGCCGACGATGAGGAACACCAGCACGCACATGAGCACGAGCGCCGTCTCGCTGTAGCTGGCGGCAAAGCCGGTCATGGCCGTCTGGAGCAGGCGGCTGAGGCCTTCACGGGTGAGTATCCAGGAAAAGAACGCAGCAGCCGTCATGATGATGAACAGCGGGCCGCAGCCGCGCACGGTGTTCTTGGCAGTGTCCCATAGACTCTTGAAGGTGACCTTCTTGTAGATAATGCCGAGGAGGATGGAGTACCACACGGCGATGACGGCCGCCTCAGTGGTGGTGCAGATGCCGCCGAGGATGGAGCCGAGGATCAGTACAAAGGTGAACAATGCGGGAATGCCGCCCAGAATGGCCTTGCGGCGTTCCTTCTTGGGAAGCTCCGTGGTGGGCCACTGCTTGCCTTCCTCAGTGAAGTGGGCGCGTATCCACACGTGCACGCACATGAACAGGCACAGCATGATGCCGGGAACGATGCCGCCGAAGAACATCTTCGCAACGGATATCTCGGCTATCGCGCCGAGCATGACCATCGCGGCAGAGGGCGGGATGATGGGGCCAATGATGGAGGATGCGGCAGTGACGCCAGCCGCCATTTCGGGCTTATAACCGGCCTGCTTCATCATGCTCATCTCAACAAGGCCGAGGCCGCCGGCGTCTGCAATGGCGGAGCCGGACATGGAGGCGAACATCATGGACGCAACGCAGTTTGCATAGGCAAGACCGCCGCGGAATTTACCGACGAGCGCCACGGCAAAGTTGAAAAGGCGGTCGGTAACGCCGCAGGTCGTCATGAGACGGCCGACGAACAGGAAGCCGGGCAGGCACAGCAGCGTGAAGGAGTTGAGGTAAGCCATCATGTTCTGCGCAAGGATCGTGACGGGCATGTTGGGGGATATCAGCAGCCAGATTATGCCGGGGATGCCGAGCGCGAACACAACGGGCACGCCCAGAAGCATAAGGACAAGGAATGATATGATAACAACTATCATTGCGGTACTCATTTGGCGGCACCTCCGTTTTCATTCTCGGCAGCAATTGCATCCATAAGCGCGTTCTCGCGCTCGAGCATTGCCTGATTCTCTTCATCCTGAAGGCGCGCTTCCTCCGCGTCGCGCAGCTTCTGGCGCTGTGCGAAGTAATCATAGCCGGGGCAGAGCTCGTTGAGCAGGTCAACAACTATCGCAAGACCCATGTATATGCTGAATACGATAACGGGCATGTAATACCACTTACGGGGGATCTGAAGCGCGGCGCTGGTGTGCGTCAGGCTCGGGATGAGCTTAATGGCCGCATAAGCGGTGGTGAAGAGGAAGATCACCTCAAGCAGGCGGATAATATAGGATTCCACCGCTGCAAATTTCACGGGCAGCTTTGAGGAAAGGAAGTCGGCAACAACGTGCTGCTTTTCCACAGTCGTCAGGGAGGCGGCGAGGTAGCACAGCCAGATGAGAAGCAGGCAGCAGACCTCTTCGACCCATACGAGCGCTTGGTTGAAAACATAACGCGACAGGATGCCGGAAGAGACGATAAGGATTATCGTTACGACTGTTGCAGCGCCGACGGCCTCAATGACGTCGTAGCTGTGCAGGATGAACTTGTTCAGTCCTTTTAAAATATTCTTCATCAATATTTCTCCTACGGAAGTTGGTTTGTGTTTATAGACGGAAAGTGCCCATAAATGTGATATTTATAAGCACTTTCAGTCGGTTTCTTTGCTAATATTCCGTTAAATTTTCTCGTCCTGTGTTAACTCAGGCGTTCTCGATGATCTCGAGAACCTTGTCGAGCAGGCCTTCGCTCCACTCACCGTTCGCCTCGAGCTCACGGTAGTAGGGCAGGCAGCTTTCAAAGATGGCGGTGACGGTCTCTTCGGGGAGAGTGATGACCTCGATGCCGGCTTCCTTCATCTTTGCGAGGTTGGTGGCAAGCGCCTCTTCTGCAAGGCCGCTGTAATACTCTGCGGCAGCCTGTGCGGCCTCTTCAAGTGCGGCACGGTTGTTGTCGGAGAGGTTCTGATAGAAGTTCTCGTTGGTGTAGAGATACATGGAGTCGAAGTCGGAGTTGAGCTCGACCAGATACTTTGCGACTTCGTAGAAGCCCATGGTGTATGCCGCGTCCTCGGTGCACCAGATCGCGTCAACGACGCCCTGCTGGAGAGCAAGGAGAGACTCGCCGTAAGCAATAGGAGTGGGGGCGGCGCCGGTCGCCTTGAGGGAGTTGATGGTGATCTCGACCTGCGGCACGCGGATCTTCACACCCTTGAGATCCTCAGGAGTCTCGATCTTGACGTTGGAAACGTATGCAGTGCCGTTGCGGTAGAAGTTGCCGTTGAGTATCCTTATACCGTTCTTGTCGAGGAACTGCTGACACCAGTCGGCCTTGAGGTCAGACTCATTGAGTGCGCGGTACATCTCGCGGGAACGGTTGAGGAACAGGATGGAACCGGCCTTTGCGTCGTCAACGCCGTAGCTCGTCATGAAGTTGCCCTCGAGCATGATGTCGAGAGAGCCCTGACCGACCATTTCTATCAGGTCGCCCGCATTGCCGAGCTGGCTCGCCGGGAAGAGGTCGATGGTCATTGCGCCGCCGGTCTTATTGGAAAGATACTCCGCCATGTACTCCATGGCCTTCGTGGAGATATCCTCTGCCGCGCCGGTCGTACCGATGCTGACCTTGACAGTGTCGTAAGCCACCGCGTCTTCTGCGCCGGTATTGGCGTCCGCTGCGGTGTTTGCAGCCGGGGCAGATGCGCTCTGCTGAGCGTTGGAGCCGCAGGCGACAAGAGAGAATGCCATCAGCACCACAAGAACAGTTGCAAGGAATCTTTTCATGCGTTTTACCTCCGTTAAATTTTTGCACGTGTCTGTGCTTTTTTGCGAACTCGGTATAGTACTTCGTTCTTTATGGTATAAGAATAACATCGCGTCCTGTCCGCGGCAATTCCGATTTTGTTGAAAAAACGCGAAAAAATAGAATCACCGCGCCTGTAATATATTTACTTTAGTCAAATTCATGACTGAAAGGACAGCAATTAGCCGAAAATGAGCCGCCGCAATTTATGCGGCGGCTCATAAGAGCACTTATAGGTTTTCGTTTATATCAGTGCGTGCCGTAAAGTATCGCGCCCTGCTCGATAAGTATCTTCTGGAGCTCGGACACGTCCGTTTCAAGCTGGCGGGGCGTCTTGCCGTCTCTGACGCACAGTGCGGCGGCAACACCGGCGGCCTGACCGGTCACGATGGTCTCCTGCAGGAAGCGGTGGTGCGCGGCGCGGTCCGTGGATATCGCCTTGCCCGCGACCATGAAGTTCTCAAGATCCTTGACGACGAGGCAGCGGTACGGGATATCCGTGGAGCCGCCGTCCTTGGGATAGACCAGATCCTTCAGCGCAAGCGCCGCATCGCCGACGGCGTGCTTCGCGCCCGCGGTGAAAGCGCTCTTGCCGATAACGTCGTCAAACTTTCTTGCTTCCATGACGTCCTCACGCAGCAGCTTATAGTCGCCCATTACGCGGCGGGTCTCGCGGATGCGGACCTCAGGGCACACGCGGGTGATATAGGCGTTTTCAAAGCCGGGGATGTACTTTTTGAAGAACTTGAAAGCGATGACGTTCTGCTCGCGGCACTCGGCCTCGGCGCGGCTGATGTCGCGCACGTCGGTGCAATCGACCTTATCGACCTGAGAGGAGTGCTGGAAGTGCGCCAGTATCTTGTCGCCCTTCGGCATGATGAAGAAGCCGACGCCGGACTGGTTGTGCCACTCGTTGTTTTCCACGCCGATCTTCTGGAGGGAGAGGAAGCCCATGACCTCGCCCATCTCGACGACGTCCTTGCAGTTGCGCACAGCCTCGCGGATCTTGTCGAGGGTCATATAATCGGTGTTCTCATAGCCGATCTGGCCGAAGAGGAAGTCCTCAACATGGTTGCGGACGTAGTCCATGACCTCGTCCCAGTTTACGCCGTCAGCGGTAAAGGCGACGGTGGCGGGCTCAAGAATGTCTCTGGGGGCGATTTCATACTCTGCGCCGGCCTGATAGGCGACCTCGCCCTCGCCGGTGCAGTCTATGATGACTTTGCCGGTGACAAGGGATTTCCCGCCCGGATGCTCGCAGATAACGCCCTTGACAACGTTGCCCTCGCGCATGACTTCGGTCACGAGAGAATGCAGCATTAGCTCAACGCCCTCATCCTTGCACATCTTGTACATCAGCAGGCCCCACCAGTCGGGATCGACATAGGCATAGGTGTAATTGCAGCGCCAGCGCGGACGCAGGTCGGGCAGCGCGTGCCCCTCTTCGAGCAGCAGCTTGTGCGTCTCCGCCGCGAAACCGGCTATGACCTGCTCCTGTCTGTAGTTGAGGAAGTGGGCAAAGGAAAATCCCGGAGGGCCGGAGAAGTTCATCTGTCCGCCAAGCTGGCCGACGCGCTCGATGAGCAGGACCTTCTTCGCGCCTGCGCGCGCCGCGCAGATCGCCGCCGTGCAGCCGGACGTACCGCCGCCGCATACGACTACATCATAATCGCCGTAGAAATTTAACATGTTTTTTGTTCCTTTCTTTTTTATTATTTTTAATCTTCTTTCATTTTCAGCACCGCTTTTATCGCCTTTCCGTGGAAAGTCTCGTCAAAGGCGGTGTTTATTTCTTCAAAGGGATAGACGCTGATAAGCCTGTCTATCGGGAAAAGCCCTTTCTTATAAAAGCTTATGAGCTTGGGGATGAAGATTGCCGGCACAGCGTTGCCCTCGGACACGCCATATGCCGTTCTGTTCGCCATCTCGCTGCCGACGTTTATGGTCACATCGCAGTTGCCGCAGAAAGCGATCTTTCCGGTGTATGTAGTGCTGAGAAGCGCGTCGCGCACCATCTGGGGCACGCCGCTCGTCTCGACGGCGCAGTCCGCGCCGCCGCCCGTGACCTGCTGCACGGTGGCCTTGAGGTCAGGCACAGTCTTGCGGTTTATGACGTCCGTCGCGCCAAGCTCCTTTGCCAGTGCGAGGGACGCATCATTCCCGCCGACGGCGACGATCTGACGGCAGCCGCAAATGCGCGCAGCCATTATGGCGCTCATGCCGACGGTGCCGCAGCCGAACACGGCGAGCGAGCTGCCGAATTCGGGGCGAAGCTGCTCCAGCACAGTGCCCGCGCCGGTCTGTATCCCACAGCCCATCGGGGCAAGCAGTTCAAACGGCACGTCCGTATCCTCTATCTTCACGGCGGAGGACGCCTTTACCACGGCATATGTTGCAAATGACGACTGTGCAAAAAAGCTGCTGAGCGGCTCTCCGCGCCCGTTTTCAAGCACGTACTCCCCGTCGGCGGCACGGCCGCCGAAGTTGATGCGCACCATTTCCCTGCATGCGTAGGGCCGCCCGGAAACGCAGCCCGGACAGCACCCGCAGGTGCCGTAGGAAAGCACGACTCTGTCGCCCTTTTTGAAGCCCGCCGCCATGCAGCCGGCTTCTTCAACCGTTCCCGCGCCCTCATGGCCGAGAACGACCGGCATACGCAGGGCGGTTTTTCCCACACGCACTCCTTCGTCTGTGCGGCATACGCCTGCGGCATGGATTTTCACGAGCAGCTCGTCCGGCTTTACCTGACTCAGCGTTACCGGTTCTATGCTGAATGCGCCGTTCTTTTCGTATATGACGGCGGCTTTGGCCTTGATCCTGTCCTTCATGGCGCGGCTCACTCCAGCTTCATGCCCGGATTGCATTCTATGAGTATCTTGGGATAAAGTCCCTTCGCCTGTGCGGCAAAGGCTTCCGCACCGCGGTCTATGGGGAACACGGCCTCGGTGAACGGCTCAAGATCCAGCTCCTCCAGAAGCTGCAATGCACGCGGGAAAGCATACGGGGAGATGTAGCTGCCCGTAAGGGTAAGCTCTTTATTATAGAGATAGTCGTTGAGATTCAGCGGCATGGCGTACTGCGTGGGGTACATCGCGCCGTAAATGACCGTGCCGCCCTTTGCGGCGATGTCCAGCAGCGCTTCCAACGCGCCGGGGAAGCCGGAGGCGTCAAGCACCACGTCGAAGCCGTAGCCGTTCGTGATCTTATTCCCCTCTTCGACGACGTTCTGCTTTGCGGGGTCTATGGTGTGCTTTGCGCCGAAGCGCTTTGCAAGCTCACGCCGCTCCGCGATGGGCTCTATCATCGTCAGCTCCGTCGCGCCGAAGCGCTTCACAAGCTGAAGCACCAGCAGACCTATCGGCCCGCCGCCGCATATGGCCACGCGCTGACCGACCTTCATGTGCATCTTGTCCACCATGCGCACAGCCACGGAGACCGGCTCCAGCAGGCAGCCTTTTTTCAGATCCACGCTGTCGGGCAGCTTGTACATCATATCCTCATGCCATACGACGTATTCCGCCATGCCGGGGTGGCTGTATGACTTGGCATGCTCGCAGAACTGCTGCTGGCCATTCTGGCAGTAGTAGCAGGTGTTGTCAAAATGCAGGAAGTTGCATGCGACCCTGTCGCCGACCTTCAGGCCCTTTATAGCCGCCTTTTCGCCGACGGCCTCCACCACGCCAGATACCTCGTGGCCAAGCCCCTTGGGCAGCACGCTTGTGCCTATTGCGCCGCCGATTATGTGCGGGTCGGAACCGCATATGGCGCAGTAGGCGATGCGCACCTTTACGTCGTGCTCACCGAGCGTCTGTTCGGGAAAGTCGCACACGGCGACCTGCCCGCGTTTGCTCTCGTCGGGGTCTTTTATGCTGCCGTACTTTACACAGGCAAGTGTTTTCATTTTCCGTTCCTTCCTTTACCAGACGGTGTAGCCGCCGTCCACCATGAAGTCCGCGCCGGTGATGTAGCTTGAAAGGTCGCTGGCTAGGAAGCCGACAATGCCCATTATTTCATTGAGCGAACCGAACCTGCGCATGGGTATCATCCTTGCGGCCTCGTCCATGATGCTGTGATCCCAGCCGTCGTGCAGGCCGGAGAGAATAATGCCGGGGCTTATGGTGTTGAAGCGGATGTGCTGCTCAACATAGTCCATTGCCATGGAGCGGGCAAGCTGGATAACGCCGGCCTTGGTGGCGGTGTAGCCGGGGGCATAGCGCGCGCCGACCTGCTCCTTCTTGTTGACTATAGAGCCGGACATGGAGGCCGTAAATATGACGGAGCCGCCGTGCCCGTCCTGCTTCATTATGTTTGCCGCCGCACGGCCGACGAGCAGCATACCGGTCAGGTTTATGTCCACCATGCGGTTCCACAGATCAATGTCGATGTCGGAACCCATATCTGTCCCTCCGGCAATGCCGGCGTTGCTGTGGGCGATGTCCAGCGTGCCGAATTTTTCTCTCAGCTCACCCATGAAAGCGTCTACAGAGGCGGGGTCGCCGACGTTTCCCGTGAGGGCAAGTGTCTTGACCTTATACTTATCGGCAATGAAGTTGGCGTTATACTCCAGCACCTTGCGCTTCGGCTCGATATCCATCAGCGCTACATCCGCGCCAAGCTCTGCAAGGGCGCACGCGGTGGAGCGGCCGATGCCGCCGGCCGCGCCGGTGACGATGGCTTTCTTCCCCTTGAGGGAAAGCATGTCGTACACGCTTGCAAGCTGGTCGATCTTCAAAGAATCATAGGTCACTACTTATTTCTCCTTTCGTATTTTTCATATGTTCAGTGTTCAAACTTTGCGTCCAAAGCTGTTATGCACTTATAGTACCTGAAACGCCGCGGGCCTAACAGGCCGAATCGCGTCATTTTTTTGTAAATCATGTCATGTTTCCGCGTTTTGCCCCGGCGGATTTTGTGTTATTTTTTATAGAGTAATTTGGGTGTGCTGTACGCCGCGGGGCTTGCGCCCCATGCCATGCGGCCGCAATCCTATGCACCGGAGGGCTTGATATGAGCTGTGACGTCACATTTCTTCACGTTGGCCTGACTGTGGCCGATTTTGACCAGACCGCAGAATTTTATGAAAAATACTTTGGCTTTAAAAAGACGCTGGACAGCCGCTTCAATGCGGATTTCTTCACGCGCTATAAAGATCTATACGCTCTGCCCGACGGCGCCGAGGCGCGCTTCGGCTTTCTTGAAGCGGGAAACGGCTTTGTGCTGGAAATATTCCAGTTCTCCCCCGCGCGCGATTTTGCCCCGGCCGTGTGGAACACGCCGGGCTATCACCACATCTGTCTGCACACGGATGATATCTTGGGGCTGTGCGCGCGCATGAAAGCGGACGGCGTGGAATTCTTCTTTGCGCCTGAGCCGCGCGGCAGCGCCGATTCCGGCAAATACTGGGTGTTCCTTAAAGACCCGGACGGCAACATGATCGAGCTTCAGCAATGATCCCCCGTAAATCACAAGTAGGAGGTTTTAATATGACTTCAAGAGAAGAGATCTACAGGCTGGAGGATCTGGCCTGTGAAATGCGCGTAAAGCTTCTGGAGCTGTGCGGCTCTTACGCGGGCTCCGTGCATATCGGCGGCGACCTTTCCATGACGGACATGCTCATTGCGCTGTATCACCACGCGATGAACGTCGATCCGAAGGATATCAAGCTGCCCACACGCGACCGTTTCGTGCTCAGCAAGGGACACGGCGCCATTGCAATGTATGCGGCGATGGCAATGCGCGGCTTTTTTGACTGGGACGAGATAGTGCGCACCTACGGCAAGCTTGACAGCGCATACGGAATGCATCCGTGCAAGGTGCACCTGCCGGGCGTCGAATGTTCATCGGGCAGTCTCGGCCACGGGATGCCCATGGCGGTCGGCATGGCGATATCTGCAAAGCAGAAGAAGGAAGAGCACCGCGTGTTCTGCATCGTCGGCGACGGCGAGAGCTGCGAGGGCTCGATATGGGAGGCCGCCATTGCAGGCGCATCCTATCATCTGGGCAACCTGTGCGTGCTGATAGACAGAAACAAGCAGTTCATGACCACCTTCTCCGAAGAGACGATAGTGCTTGAGCCTTACGCCGACAAGTGGCGCGCCTTCGGCTGGAACACCGTCGAGGTGGACGGCCACGACATGGCGCAGCTCGTCGCCGCGCTCGACGCGCTTCCCCCAGCCGCTTCCGACAAGCCCACGGCCATCGTGTGCAGCACGGTGAAAGGCAAGGGCGTATCCTTTATGGAGCACAACATCGGCTGGCACGCCGGCACACTAAAGACAGATGACATGAATATAGCCATAAAAGAGGTTCTGGACGCACATGCCAGGGCCGTGGAAGGGAGGATCTGATCCATGGGCGTTGTTACATTAAATTTTGAAGCGCGGCTGTCCGGCCGCAGCGTTATCGGCGACACCCTGCATGAGATTGGGCTGAGCAATCCCCGGCTTTTTGTCTGCACGCCCGACATCGGCGGCGCACTGAAAGCTTTCCGCAAGGACTGCGCGGACAGATATATCGACACCGGCATTGCCGAGCAGAGTGTCATAAGTATCGCGGCAGGCCTCGCGCTTGAGGGCAACATCCCCATCGTCATGGGCATGATCCCCTTCCTCTCCATGCGCGCATGCGAGCAGGTCAGGACGGATGTGTGCTATCAGAATCTACCCGTGCGCATAATCGGCACAGGCGGCGGCCTCACCTCCGGCGGCGGCTCCACCCACAACGCGATGGAGGACATTGCGATAATGAAGAGCTTCGTCAACATGACCGTGCTCTCCATCGGCGACCCGAATCTCATACGCGACGCGCTGTATATGGGCATGGAATATCCGGGGCCGATGTACATAAGGCTCGCGCAGGGTAAGTCCGACGCCGTAATATATGAAAAGGGCAGCGTAAATCTTGAATACGGCAAAGGAATAATCACGCGCCCCGGCAGTGATTTGACGATATTCGCCCACGGCGAAATGGTGTATGAGGCGCTGCACGCGGCGGCAGAGCTGGCCGCGGCCGGCATAGACGCGCGTGTGGCGGACATGATATTCATAAAGCCGCTGGATGAGGAGCTTGTCCTGCAGTGCACGCAGGAGACGAAAAACGTCATCGTGCTGGAGGATCACCTCACATACGGCGGCCTTGCAAGCTCCATCGCCGACCTGTACTGCGATAAGGGCGTGTATCCTGCGCACTTCCTGCGCATGGGCATCCCACAGGTGTATGCGGGCTTCGGCAGCGGCGCAGAACAGCGCAGAAAATACGGCTACGACGCGCAGGCGGTCGTTGAGGCGGCAAAGAAAATGCTCTGCAAGTGAGCCTCCGCCCGCTCCCCTCGCGGCAGACGCCGAAACGCGCGCTGAAATGATCCCGTCTTATTCTCCTTTTTATAGTCCGCGGCCGTCAGGGTGTGTGCGCCCCTGCCGGCCGTGGGCGGACAGCAGCCACAACGTTTCTGACGCATGTCATGCCGCGTTGGGGGGCTGCTGTCGCTTTTTTGTTCTCTTTACACTTTATTTACGTGCCTTTTTCTCATTTCCTATGCTAAAATAAAAGTGCAGGCCATACCTGCCGCATGCAAAATCGTGTAAACAGTCAATGAAGGAAAGGGGGGGGATCTCGTGACCACAGAACAAATAGAGTGCTATCTCGCTCTGGTCAACGAGAAAACTTACGCAGAGGCCGCCGAGTATCTCCAGATGCCGCAGCAGGCCGTTATTAAAATCATAAAATCGTTGGAGAAGGAGCTTTCCGCCGAGCTTTTCATTAAGTCGGCCTCGCAGCTCGTCCCGACAAGCGCGGGGCGGATGCTGTACGCACGCATGTACTATATACTCTCACAGTACAGAGAGCTTGACCGCGCCGCCGCGCCATACCGGCAGCATTCTTCTCCCGTGCTGGATGTGGGCAGCATGTACTTTGCCGAATATTTTGACCTTGTTTCGCTGCTGCATGAATTTCTGGAGGCGCATCCGTCGTCCAACGTGTGTCTGCATGAGTTCCGGGCGAATGAGATATCCGGGCTTTTCAACTCCAAACGCCTCCCCTGCGCGTTCTTATATAAGGAGCTGTACGACGGCCCGTATTCGCGCGCACTGGACATTGCGGACGATCCGCTGGTCGTCATCATGAACAGACAGCTTGCCGGGCAGTATTCCGGCCCCGTGGAGCTTTCCGCGCTCAAGGACAGGCGCTTCATCCTGCTCCAAGGCGACAGGATGCTGCACAGGCACTTTCTCTCCCTGTGCATAAACGCGGGCTTCGTTCCGAACGAGCTTTCCGTCAACGCGCGCGTGAGCACCGTGATAGAGCTCGTGCAGAGCAGTGACGCCGTCTCTCTCCTGCCGCTGAGCTTCACTCGCAACATTCCATCCGGCAGCAATATCTCCATTCTCCTTCCCGCAGCGCCCATGTCGCTCAGTCTTTCGCTCATCTGTGCAGACGCCGTTCCGTCAAAGGAATATTTGCAGTTTGAATCCTTTGTGGCGGAATTCCTGACGCTGCGCGACAGCTGACATGAAAGGCGGGCAAAATGGATCATTCTATTCTGAAAAATCTATTCGGGCTGAACTTCTCATGCCCCCTGCTCACACATGAGCTGGTGTTTTACGGCATTTCATACATAACCGAGGGAGTGCTGGATTTTTCTCGTTCCCACTCCTTTCATGAGCTTCTCATATCCCTCAGCGGTGACCTCGGCGTTGATACGGATGGCAACATCGTCACGGCGCACTGCGGCGAACTTCTCTATATCGGCCCGCAGGTGCAGCGCCGGCTGAAAATATTTCCCGATGTGCCTGTGGAGTGCGTTCTGATAGACTTTGACATCGTCGAGACCCAGCCGCGGGGCGAGCACCCGAACGAGGGATGGATAACAGACGAAAAGCAGCTTGTCCGCCAGCTGTGCAGCAGCCCCACGGCCATCTGCCGCGACAGCGGCGCTGTGAAAGACTGCATAGACAGGCTGTGCGCCGCGCTGCGGGATAATCTTGTCGGCACGCCGTCACGTCTGCCGGCGCTTCTGTCGGAGCTTTTGCTCTGCGCCATGCAGTGCTTTTCCGGATGCAGCGTGCGTCAGAAGCCGATCGCCGCGAATGAAAGCGTGCTCACAAACAAGGCCATTCGCATAAACGAATATATTTGCAGCAATTTCATGCACGACATAACCGTGCAATCCGTCGCAAGCGCGCTGAACTACTCGCCGCGCCACCTCCAGCGCATCATCATGGAGTATTACTCCGTCAGCTTTTCCGACCTTCTCATACAGTACCGGCTGGCAATGGCAAAAAGCCTGTTGGGGCTTTCGGATTATTCGATAGAAACCGTTTCCGAAAAGTGCGGCTTTTCAAGCATTCGCTCGTTTGAAAAGAACTTTAAAGAGCGGCTTGGCATTACGCCGACCGCGTTCCGCAAGATTTTCGGAAAGGTATGACGCAAAGGATAAGGGCTATGGATCTGAATTTATTGAAATATTTCACCGCCGTGGCGGATGAAATGAGCTTCTCCTCCGCCGCGGAAAGCATATATCTCAGCCAGTCCTCGCTTTCCAAGCACGTAAAACGGCTTGAGGACGACCTGGGCTTTCAGCTTTTTTCCCGCAACTCCCACACGACCGAGCTTACTCCCGCAGGGGAGGCGCTTCTTCCTGCCGCGCGCAATATCGTGCGGGAGCTGGATATCGTGCACGACCAGCTTCGCATGTGGAGCAGTCAGCGCTGTCTGCGCCTCGCCTCGTTCTCCTTTTTCTCCATCTATCATCTCGACCGGTTCATTTCCAAATTCATCTCGCTCAACGGGATGGATATAAGCCTTGTGGAGAATGCGTCCGACAGTCTGCTCGCCATGCTTGACGGCGACGCGATAGACGCATACTTCGCCTTTGAATACGGCAACTTCCCGCCGGAGAGCTATGTGTGCTATCCAATTCTTTCTGAGGAGCTTGTCCTCGCCACGACCTCGCCCGTCGCACAGCTCTCGCCGGACGGGATCACGCTTGACGAACTGCGCGGATTTAATATCGTCACTCTTTCTGAGCGGGACGAGCCGTTTATGACCGGGTATCTGCAAAAGTATGCGCCGGAGCTTGCCGCACGGTTAGAGCCGCGCAATATCTGGCTGTACAGCCTCAAGTCCGTGATAAAGAAAGAGGCGTGCGCCTCTATCATCCCGCGCATGGTGGCACAAAGCTCCAAGCTGTGCTGCACGCCGATACTCGGCCTTCCGCCGTTCAATCTGGCGCTCATCATGAAGCCCGACAGGATCACGAATAACCGCCTCGCGGCGCTCAAGCAATACATGAATCAGGAATTGACTGAATGGTGAACAACATGAAAAACATCCCTCTTTTTATTCTTCTCGTGATAATCATAATCCTTGCGATCACCGCGGATTATTTCGCGCTTCGCCGCAAGCGCTGCCGTCGGCAGATGGAGCAGTGCGTCGCGGCGGGCGATTACGCCGGTTTCTGCGCGCTGCTGGAATCCAAGGACGGCAAGCGCTTTTTCAAGGGTACGGACGCGCTGCTGATGAAGCTGGACGCGTGCCTCCAACTATCGCGGCACGAGGATATACGCGCACTTTTCGCGCAGCTTGACGAGGTGCGTCTGCCGCGCGGCGGATACATAAACTACAACATGAAGAAGCTGGCCTACGCCATCGACATAAAGGACGCTTCCCTGGCCGAAGCGGCATGGCGCGCGCTGCACAAATTCCGCCAGAGCCGGTACGTCCTGCGGGAAGCAGATCAGCTCTACGATATCTACGTCTGCCACAAATCCAATCACATAGACGAGCTGAAAAACTTTGCCGGCAAAACGAAGAACCCGTCCAGCAGAGCCATGGCCTTCTTCCGCATTGCAAAGCAGTATCACTATCTCGGCGACGCAGACAGGCGCACGGAATACCTTCTCAAGGCAAAGGGCGCATATAATGATCCGACATGGCAGAAGATCATCGGCGACATCCTCGCCGGGGATCTTTCCCGCCTCGAATGAGCGCGCATGCACAGCATATCTTCCTCCCGCAGCGGTGAGCGCTTTGCCTGGACGCACATTCTGCCTGCATGCTGCATTCTGGTGTTTCTTACGACTGGCTTTGTGAACAACGTCACCGGGCTTTTTCTTCAGGCTGTCAGCTCATCGCTGAAACTGCCATACGGGCAGCTGTCTCTGTCGATAACCGTGCAGGGCGTGGTGGGGCTGTTCGCCGTCATGCTGGTTCCGCGGCTGCTTTTCAAAACCTCGCCCAAGCTCCCGATGTCGCTGGCGGTGCTACTGCTTGCAGGCGCATTTATCTTTCTGTCCTTCGCCGGACAGGTGCGGCACTGGATAGCGGCGTCAGCTGTCATTGCCGCGGCGAACTCCTTTCTCGGCGTTTTTGCCGTCTCGCTGATTTTGTCCGACTGTTTTGAAGAGGGCTACAGCCTCGCGCTGGGAATATGCACGGCCTTTTCCGGCCTATCCGGCGCAGTGCTGAACCCACTGGTGCATACGGTCATCGCGCGCCTCGGCTGGCGCGCCGCATACCGGGTCAATGCCGCGGTCGTCCTGCTTGCTGGGCTGTTCATCGTCCTTATAACACCGTGGAACCGGCGTGCGGGAAACAGAGACATGCAGCCGGATAGTGATACAGGCGGCGCTCCGGAGGACGGGCTTTCTCTCCGTGAAGCCGCGCATTTGCCGCGGTTTTACGTTCTCCTCGCTGCAACGCTCGCCGTGTCCGCGTTCTACATGATAAATCAGCACATCGTATCCGTTGCGGCGTCGCTGGGTCTTTCCGAAACCGCCGGTGTGACGGCAACGACCATACAGATGATAAGCATCATGGTGTTCCGCATCTTCGGGAATCTCATGATATCGCGCGGCCGGGCAACGCCCACATGCCTCGCTTTCTTTTCCGCCGGTGCGCTGGGGATGCTGCTGATGCCGCTGTGCTCCTCCGCTTCGGCATTTTACCTCGACGTGTTCCTTTACTCCGTCGGCGCGTCGTTCCTTCTGACAATAGTTCCGGTGTGGGTACGCACGATATTTGGGGGCGAAAGCTACCGGCGCATATATCCGTTTTTCTACAATGTGTTCATGATAAGCATGTCGGCCGGTGCAAGCGCGGCCGGAATGATGTTTGACGCCACAGGTGGCTACGGCGTCGTGTGCGCCGTGATTTGCGCCGCGTTCATTCTCGCGGGCGTGTGCGCGCTGCTTCTGCGCCCGTCGGGAAATGAAAAATAAAAAGCCAACAGGGGTTCGATAAGAACCCCTGTTTTTGTCATATATCTTCGTTGCAGCGCAGCACGACCTTTGAATACTTCGACGTGTGGAATGCTGCGAACGCCTCCTCGGCGTTGTCTATGGACGTTTCATATCCTATTATCTTATCCAGTATAGCGTCATCCTCGCGCACAAAATTCACGGCGCGCGGCCATATGGACGGCGTGACGAACACTGCTTGGATCCGTCCTTCCTTCTTATACAGCTTGTTGAGATTCACGGGCAGCTCATAATCGGAGGGATAAACCGCAAAATAGGTCACGATGCCATTGTATCCGGCAATGTCAAGGCAGACCGGCGCCGCGCTGCGCGCGCCGGAGGCCTCAAACACATAATCGAAACCGGCGTTATCGGTTATCTCCATGCATTTTTCGTACACATTCTCCTTCATGGGGTTTATCACGTGCTCCGCACCCAGTTCGCGGATGAGCGGCCACTTTTCCTCAACGGGCTCTATGACCGTGATCCTCGCGCAGCCGGCGCGCTTCATCGCACGCAGAAGCAGCATGCCTATCCCGCCCGCGCCCGAGAGTACAGCCGTCTTGCCGACCTTTATCTCGCACAGGTCTATCGCGCGTATGACGCAGGTCGTCGGCTCGACAAGCGCCGCTCTTTTAAGCGGCATGTCCTTGGGTATCTTATGACAGCTGTCTATGTTGTACACCTTGTACTGCGCAAAACATCCGAAGGCGGGCGGGTGCTTCGTCGTGCAGCGCTTCCCGCTCTTGCAACCGTCGCAGTAGTGGCAGTACGTGCCCGGATCTCCCACGGCATGGTCGCCGATCTCTATCCCCTTCCCCGCGGCCTCCGCGCCAAGCGCCACCACAATGCCGGAGCATTCATGCCCCATCGGCATATCAGGGCCCTTTGCGGCCATTCCGATAAGCCCCTGCTGGCCGTGTATGTCCGTGGCGCAAAGGCAGGCATACGCCACCTTTATAAGCACCTGATTCGGTCCCGGCACGGGGATCTCAAGATCGTCGCGTACTTTGACGTGTATTTCGTCCACAGGGACGACGCCTTTCATTTTCGGCATTTTTTCTTCCTCACTTTCTTTTTTATAGTTCAAGAAAATATATAATTATATTTTATATTAACCCCAGATGCAGCAATATGCGCTTATATGACATGATTTGCTTTTTCATGGCGCGCGGCGCGGCACGGCAAAATCCGTCACAAAAAATTAATAAATTTTTTTGCAAATTTTCGCGGTAGGGGCTTGCAAAAAAACAAAAGTGTGGTATTATAAGCATCGTTAGCACTCATGGTGTTTGAGTGCTAACGGCAATGAATTTAGTTAATAAAAATTTGGAGGTATATAAGCTATGAAACTGAAACCGTTGGCTGATAGAGTCGTCCTCAAGCAGAATGCAGCCGAGGAGCGCACCTCTTCCGGCATTTTCCTCACCGCTTCCGCACAGGAGAAGCCCGAGGTTTACGAAGTCGTCGAGGTCGGCCCCGGCGGTATGGTCGAGGGCAACGAGGTCAAGATGATCGTCAAGGCCGGTGAAAAGGTTCTTGTCGGTAAGTACAGCGGCACCAAGGTCAAGCTTGACGAGGTCGAGTACACCATCGTGCGCCAGTCCGACATTCTGGCTGTCATAGAGTAAGCGGCAGCGGACGTCTACATTATCAAGGAGGAATTAAATCATGGCTAAGCAGATAATATACGGTGAAGAAGCAAGAAAGGCTATCGAGCGCGGCGTCAATCAGCTCGCCGATACCGTCAAGATCACTCTCGGCCCCAAGGGCCGCAACGTCGTCCTCGACAAGAAGTTCGGCACCCCGCTGATCACTAACGACGGCGTGACCATCGCAAAGGAGATCGAGCTTGAGGACGCTTTCGAGAACATGGGCGCGCAGCTCATCAAGGAAGTTTCCACCAAGACCAACGACGTCGCAGGCGACGGCACCACCTCCGCCACCATCCTTGCGCAGGCAATGATCAACGAGGGTCTGAAGAATCTGGCCGCGGGCGCAAATCCCATGGTCATGAAGAAGGGCATCCAGAAGGCCACCGCGGCCGCCGTTGAGGCTGTCAAGGCTGTCTCCCAGCCCGTGTCCGGCGCGAAGGACATCGCCCGTGTCGGCACCATCTCTTCCGGCGACGAGCATATCGGCAACCTCATCAGCGAGGCGATGGAGAAGGTCAGCCAGAACGGCGTCATCACCATCGAGGAGTCCAAGACCGCCGAGACCTACAGCGACGTTGTCGAAGGCATGCAGTTTGACCGCGGCTATCTCAGCCCCTACATGGCCACCGATATGGACAAGATGGAGGCCGTTATCGACGACGCGCTCATCCTCATCACCGATAAGAAGATATCCAACATTCAGGAGATCCTGCCCCTGCTGGAGCAGATCGTCAAGGCCGGCCGCAAGCTGCTGATAATCGCGGAGGACGTCGAGGGCGAGGCACTTGCCACCATCATCCTCAACAAGCTGCGCGGCACCTTCACCTGCGTTTGCGTAAAGGCTCCCGGCTTCGGCGACAGACGCAAGGAAATGCTTCAGGATATCGCCATCCTCACCGGCGGTCAGGTCATCTCCTCCGAGCTCGGTATGGAGCTTAAGGATGCCGACATCAGCATGCTCGGTCAGGCGCATCAGGTCAAGGTCACGAAGGAGAACACCGTTATCGTTGACGGCGCAGGCTCCTCTGAGGATATCAAGGCACGCACCGCGCAGATCTCCCACCAGATCGAGACCACCACTTCCGAGTACGACAAGGAGAAGCTGCAGGAGCGTCTCGCAAAGCTGTCCGGCGGCGTTGCCGTCATCAAGGTCGGCGCTGCGACCGAGACCGAGATGAAGGAAAAGAAGCTGCGCATCGAGGACGCGCTGAACGCGACCCGCGCCGCTGTTGCAGAGGGTATCGTTCCGGGCGGCGGCACGGCATACGTGCTCGCTTCCAAGGCTGCCGACAAGCTGGTCGCCACTCTTGAGGGCGATGAGAAGACCGGTGCCGCCATCATCGCAAAGGCGCTGAAGGCTCCCACCATGCAGATCGCCGCAAACGCCGGCCTCGAGGGCGCTGTTATCCTCAACAACGTCTACTCCGCCACCGACGCCAACTACGGCTTCGACGCTGCGAACGACAAGTACGGCGACATGATAGAGCTTGGCATCGTTGACCCGACCAAGGTCTGCCGCAGCGCGCTTGAGAACGCCGCATCCGTGGCTGCGATGGTCCTGACCACCGAAAGCCTCGTCGCGGACATCCCTGAGAAGAATCCTCCCATGCCCGCAACGGGCGGCGATATGGGCGGCATGTACTAAGATACAGCTCAAAGCCTTGAAATTGCTTGGTTTTTTGGATGTGCAAAAGCGGATCAACGCCAAGCTTACGCCAAAAATTCAAGCTCATCATATGATAACAGAAATCGGCACCTGCCAAAAAGCAGGTGCCGATTTTTTTATTACTGTAGCCTCAATTTGTTCCATCAAAACCGTTTGCCGGGTAGGCTCAATGCCAGTGTCCATGTCATGTAAAGACATATCAAACGGCAAGAGCAGAGGGCGCCGGCTGTGACAAGTGTATCGTTTTCAATATTTTCAGAGATACGACGCACTTCAAAAATCAGCGCCCTACGGCAAACTGGTATCACGATTTGACAAACCCATTTTACCATAGAGCGCACCGAAAAAACAGGAGGAAAGTTTGAATATGAGAAAATCTGAAACCTATCGCAACGAGATTAAATCCTACATCGTCCGCACCGGTATGACCATGACCGAGGTGGTTGACTACCTCTCCGATGAATACGGCTGGAGCCGCAGCGTTCCCAATCTCTCCGGCAAACTCAAGCGCGGTTCACTCCGCTACGGCGAGGCGGTGGAGTTGGCGGACGCGCTGGGGTATGACATTGTGTGGCAGAAACGGGGGCGGTAATTATAGAGGGCAAAACCTACGGTTATATCCGCGTTTCCAGCAAAGATCAGAACGAAGAGCGGCAGCTCATTGCGCTACATGGCAGAGGCGTGAAGGATAACTGCATTTACATCGACAAGAAATCGGGCAAGGATTTTGACCGCCCGCAGTACAAAAAGCTGATGAAAAAGTTAAAACCGGGCGATTTGCTCATAATCCAAAGCATCGACCGTTTGGGACGAAATTATGAAGAAGTACAGAATCAATGGCGTGTGCTGACAAATGAGAAAGAGGTGGATATCTGTGTCCTTGATATGCCTCTGTTGGATACCCGGCAGGGAAAAGACCTGGTGAGAACATTTATTGCCGATCTTGTGCTTCAAATTCTATCCTTTGTGGCACAGAGCGAACGCGAGTACATTCGCAAACGACAAGCGGAGGGTATCGCGGCCGCGAAAGCAAAAGGCATCCAGTTTGGCAGACCGTCGATTCCGCTGCCAAGCAATTTCTATGCCGTTCACAAGGAGTGGCGAGCGAAAAAACTGACGCTAAAACAGGCCGCAGAAGCCTGTAATATGCCCGTCGGAACGTTCTACGGCAAAGCGGTCAAGTTTGAAAATTCCACCTAAGCAAATTTGCCAATAATTTGGGAATGTGTACTTTTGCAAATTAAGGGCACAACTATTTTTTAATATTATACTACGAAATACGAGATTTTTCAAGGTCTCGAGTCGCATATTTCCGATGACAATTTGTATATTTTTCGCATTTTGCAAAAGTACACATTGCAAAAAGCACATGTTATTGTTCTTTAGAATTGTGGAGAAAAGTTGTCGTATCTAAACACTCAATATAATTTAACTATAGGAGTATTATATGAATCATATTTTTAAGGAGTTTCTTAATAACACCATTGCTACTCGTGTTGATAGGACTGCTTTTGTCGAGAAAACAACAGCAATTGCAAGCTATAGCTACGAAGATTTTTTTCAAGATATCACAATAATGTATAGTATTCTTGTTGAAAAGGAAATTGTCAATAAGCGTATTGTTTTCTACGCGAAAAATTCATATGCATTGATTGTTCTTTCTTTTGCCTGTATTTTGGCAGACAATGTTGTAATTCCTGTTCATAGAGACTTTTCTTCTAATGTGGTTCATGAATACAGCGAATACTTTGAGGCGGATTTTTTGATTACAGATGCCCTTAATACTCCCCTTAAGGCGTTGTATCATTGCAAATTGATGAACTTGCTTTTTGCCTATTCGTATAATCGTTCTGCCTATAAAATTTCAATTCCAAGTGATGTATCACACATTTTTTTATCTTCTGGTACTATGGGATCGCCTAAAGGGGTAATGCATACTACTCAAAGCATAGTCAATGCCGCTAGAGAAACCGCTTATGGGCTACCAAATATAGAAACAACACTTTTGATTCTACCCCTCGCTCACATTTATGCATATAATGCCGTCTTGCTTCCTGCCCTAATACAAGGCGCAACAATTTATATTTCACAAGGAGCCTCGTTTTTGTCGGATGAATTAGTTGACTTTGAACCCAAAGCGCTTTTTGCCGTGCCAACCATTGTTTATACAATACACAAACGTCTTTTACAAACCCAGAAGTTTCAAGAGACTACAGCACAAGTCATTGGAAGGAACTTATCACTTATATTGTCAGGCGGTGCTCTGTTAAAAACCTCAATTGCCTCTTCGTTTGCTCAATACGGAATTGAGTTGTTTAATGGATACGGAAGCACAGAAGCCTGTGGATGTATAAGTTTATCGCTTTGTCCGCACGCCAAGAATGGCTGTGTAGGAAAGCTTTTCCCCAGCGTAAAGGCAAAGATACATAACGACGTCCTATGGATTACCTCAAAAAATATGATGGTTGGATACTTTGGAGTAAATCCTGATGAAATTTTCGTAGATGGCTGGTTTTGTACAGGGGATCTAGGCAATGTTGAAAATAACGAAGTGTTTATTGGGGGACGTGATTCAGATTGTGTCTTCGTCCTAGAAAATGGAGAAAAAATAGATGTCGGTTATTATCGCAAACAACTTCTTACCATCGAAAAAGTTTATGATGCAACCGTTACTATAAGAGATGGTAAATTATCTGCCTCTATTGGAACTGATTTAAGTGATTCAAACAATGCCATTGCTATCAGAACTGCTATATCCGAATTAAATAGAAGCTTCCCACCATCAGGTAAAATTCGAGATATTCAATTGAGGAATCATACTAGACCTATAGGAGTACCAAGATGGAAGAACAATTTATCTGCGCAATAAAGAAGTGTATCAAAAAGATTTATCCAGAAGCATCCGAAGTCAGCATGTCAACATCTTTATATTTAGATTTAGGTATGGATTCTCTTGAGATAGTTTCTCTAATTCTTGAAATAGAAGATATGTTTGATGTTGATATGTCCGAAGATATATGGGCATCGATAGATACAGTTGGCGATATATACTCTATAATCTGCACAAAGGAGAAGCTAAACAATGAAATACTACAGTGAAATCACCACAGTGAAAGCCGCTAAGGACTTATTTCTCGTTGAAACTATGGATGGAAAATATTTGGTTGATAATGTAACTGCTGCTATAGCAAGACTGAATGAGAATATCAACATCAACAATCCAGACCATGTTCGGCAAATCGTAAGCTCGTTAGATGCTAACAGAGAAAAAAAAAGAGTATTTTCCCCTAATGAATACATCGAAAAGAGGAAACTGTCTAGACTGATGCTCTATCCTACTAATAGTTGCAACCTACGTTGTATATATTGCCATTGCAACTCTTCCTTTGGGGATGACATGACAGATGACATCCTTTATGCGGCTGTAGATAAATACTGTCAACATGTAGAGTCTAGGCTTGATATCATTAAAGAATACGGAGAAACTCCGCAGATTACGTTCAT
>URPU01000008.1 GCA_900549865.1 uncultured Eubacteriales bacterium | reverse complement strand
GCTTTCGCGTCTGCGGACGCGAAACTCTGCGAGGCTTTTTTTGACAAGCTGAACATCCGGCAGATTTTCGTCTGCCGGATGTGTGTTTTTAAATTCAATTTATGCAGCTTTGCTGTGTGTCAGTGTGAAGGCAGCTTAGAGATCCAGCGGTTTGCCGAGCTTGAAGGCGTCAGGGGTGCCGAACGTCATGCGGACCATCGTCTCCGCGTACCGCTTCATAAGATCGACGTCGTTATTTTTGACGTGCAGGGTGAAATAATTCTCATTATTGAACCATTCTATTCTTATTGGACAGCACAGGCTTTTGCTGTGTCCCGCGTTGAGGGTAAAGGCCTTGTGCTCTTTCACAAGCTCCGGCATTTCCAGAAAGCTGCCGCACCGCAGATATTCGTTCGTGAAGCGCGCCGCGTCAAAGAAAGCAAAGGAATCGTCGCTCACGGAGGCGTAGAAAAACTCTGTCAGGTCGGTTGACATCATATAATCTGCCCAGCGCAGAATGTCCTCCCAGCCGCAGCCGCGCGATGCCAGCTTTACATTATACTGGTGCCACACGGGCGTCTCGCCGATCATGTGTTCTATCTCACGGCCGAATTCAAAATACTCGGCAAGCTCGTCGATACCCTCCTGAGCTTCCTTCTCATGGTCGTAAATATGCTGTATGTCGAGGATATAGCTGGGGTCCGTGAGGTCGTCCTTTTCCGGAAGTTCACTCTGCCACATGGTATTTGACCGCCTTTCGTACTTTGATGTTTAATATATTAGATCTGAGCCTGCGCGCCTCACATACGGCGCTTTTCAATGAGCTTTATCTGCCGGGCGGCGGCCTCCATGGCGCGGCGCAGAGGGCGGTACAGCACGAGAGTGAGGACAAAATTGCCCACACAGTGGCGGATGTCAAAGGGAATGCCCGTGATGAAGTAGGAAAACGCCATGCTCCACCCGCCGATGAACAGATACGGGATGGAGCAGCCCGCCCCGAAGAAAAGCCCGTGCAGCGCCGCGACTATCGCCCAGACGATGGATGAATCCGTTTTGCGCATGGCGACGGCGACGGCGGCAAGGATTGGCCAGAGGTACATGTACGACACGACCCACAGCCCGAAGCCCCACATCAGCCCCTCCAGCACGACGAACACGAACACGGAATACATCACCTTCCAGCCGAAGAAAATGGCCG
Organism: uncultured Eubacteriales bacterium; assembly: GCA_900549865.1. Lineage (GTDB taxonomy): Bacteria > Bacillota > Clostridia > Oscillospirales > Oscillospiraceae > Limivicinus. Next base: position 38,798 of record URPU01000008.1, on the reverse strand, counting down.
TGAGGATGATGAGCACATCCGTCATGTGGAAATTGCGTATCGGCGCCATGGCGACCTGCATCACGAACATCAGCGCCCCCATCAGCGCCAGCAGGCACATCTCCTTGACAGGGAGGGCGGGCTTACCAGCCTGTTGTGAAGGTGATCTCATACTTCTCCCCGTCGCGGATCATGGTGTCGTCCACGCCGGTCATGAGCATTTCGCCGTCCTTCGTGAAGCACCACCACTGCTGCTGGGACGCATCGGCGCTCTCTCCATCGACCACGGTGACATACAGGCCGTAGGAGCTGTCCTCACCCTCGATGAGTGATTCCTCTTCCAGCGCGCCGCGCAGGTTTTCAGAATCCGTTGCAATGGCGAAGCTCTTTTCACTGCCGTCGGAGTGGATGACCTCGACCGTCAGATGCTTGCCGCCCTCGACACCCGTGGGCATGTATGCGTTATAAAGCGCGAGCGCGCCAACGATGAGCGCCGCCAGAAGGACAAGCGCAAGGATTATCTTTGTCGTTCTTTTCATGTCAGTTTCCTTTCGGGAGCATATTTTATTTTCAATATTCCTTCCAGTGCTTCTTCTCGCAGCAGCTTAAGTACATGGAGTACACCGATGCGGCCATGACCGTGACGCCGATGAACATGGCGAAATAGCACCGGCCGTACCAGTCGCCGTGGCGCTGCACGAGGTATTCCGACACGCCCACGCACACGAGCGAGAGGAAGTAGACGCCCCACAGCCCCCAGTGCTTCGCGCCGCGCCCGTTGACGCGGATGGAAAGACGGCTGTAATAAATCAGCAGGACGAGGACGGATATCGCCGCGATCATCTGCACGATGCTGACAAAGCCGTTGAAGTGCATATAGCTGGAGTCGTAGCGCGTGCTGTCAAGGATAAGCTCGGTCACGCTGAAAATGAGCAGGAAGAAGCGCGCGGTGTGCCCGTCGCTGGAGCTGCCCCCGCGCATACGGATGCTGCGCCGGGCGAAATAGAAGCGTATCAGCACAAAGCACAGCGCAAGCATCACCAGAAACTCCACAAAAAATGTGGCGAAGCGGTAATCGGCCGCGCCGTTGACGTACACGGGCGAGGCCAGCGGCAGGTGCTGAAGCGCGGGCGTTTTTACGGCGATCTTGCCGCGGCAGGAGTTGTTGAAAAGCGCGGAGAGGCGGATGAATGCGACGCACAGCGCCGCGCCGGGGGCGACGGCGTCCAGCATACGCGGCACGTTGTCCGTAAAGCCCAGACGCCCCACAAGGAAAGCGGCCAGCAGCACGCCAAAAAGCGCGCCCGGCAGGCAGTAACCGCCGCCGGAATAGTCCGTCAGCGCGCCCCAGAGCCCTGCGTACTGCTCAGCATGGCAGTACCAGTGTATGAGGCGGCAGAACAGCACGGAGAAAAGCACACTCAGCGGCAGAAGCACCCACAGCGCCCTGCCCGTGCCGACATAGGAGGTGTACAGCGCATAGCTCAGCGCAAAGCAGGCCGCAACGCCCAGCGCGATGATGATACCGCTCCAGTAAATAACGGTGCTGCCGGTGTATATGGCGATGCCGCTCATCCTGTCACCTCCGAACTCGGGATTGCCGTGGCAAAATAGATTATATCGCTGACGGTGCGCTCATAACCAAAGTCAACATGGTTGACGGGCTGGTCGAGCATGACGATCTCAGAGGTCTGGCCGCCGTCGAGGTTATACGCCTTTATGCAGCCCTTCGACGCCATGAAGCGGGCAAACTCGTTGACCTTCGCGCGCGGGCGGCCGTCGGTATGGTTGACGGTCATGAGCAGGTAATGCTTGTCCCCGGTCATGCCGATGCCGGAGCGGGAGTATTCAAGATCCATCTCGCCGATGGGGTAGCCGCTGCACTCCTGCACGACGCCGTTGTCTATCAGCACGGGGCCGAAGGAGAGGGAAAAGACAACGTCGTTATCGGCGATGTACTGGTTGACAGACGCGTCATCCCCCAGCTCGCCCGCGCGGGCGAAGAGCATGTCCCCATCCGCCGTGACAAAGCAGGTGTCGAGCTTGGCCGCGTCGTTGCGGAAGAGTTGGCGCTGATAGACCGTAAGGCCGATTTGCCGGAAGGCATAAAAGTCCGCATTTGCCGCGACGACGGCGTTGGAGGCGGCGGCAAGCTCGGTCGCGTAAAGCTGCACGGAGGAGCCATAGGTGTCCTCCGTCAACCGGCGGCGGAACTGGGAGCCGTCCGCGATCTTCACCTCGGCAAGCGTGGCGCAGCGCTCCTCGATTATCTCCTTCCAGACGATGACGAGGATGGTCGCGTCGCGGTAATAGTACATCTCCGTGCCCGGATAGAAGGGCAGGTCAGGCTGCCAGACTGTCTGCTGTCCATCGAGAAGCTCCTCCGCGTCGGCAATGACGGCCTGCACGACGGCAGGATCCGTCGTCGTGCCGAAGGCGTTCGCGTCGGGCTTCGGGGCGACGGTGTCCGTCTCGGCGATCTTATATATCTTCTTTATATACGTCAGGTCGCTGAGCGCGTCGCTGGCGGCGTTATTTATGTACACATCCAGCTTGCTGGTGAGGTTGAGATTGTTCTGCACCTTCGCGGCCGTGGCCGTGCCGGAGTCGGGATGGATATTCACGCCCACCCAGCACAGCGCAAGCAGCGTCAGCACGCCGAACACCGCGGCGATGAGGGTCTTAACCGGAGACTGCGCCCTTTCGCGCACCTCGCGCTGACGCTCCTGCGCGGCGACGGCGTCTTTGTCCTTCTGGCGCAGGGCGGATTTCTGCGCGTCCAGCCGCGCCTGCTTCGCCTCGGCCTTATTCTGGATGGCCTGCGCCTTTTTCTTTTCGCTGTCGGTCAGAAATTTGTCGGGGTCAAAGGCCGCGCCCTGTCGCCCGCGCTTTCCGCCCGCGCCGGGAACGGCCCACGCCTCCGGCCGGCGGTAGGCCCTACCGGATGGGGTGAACTCCGGGGAGAAGTCCTCCGCGCGCTTCGGCGGCGCGGACTTCTTCGCGTCCTGCGCGTCCTTGCGGTGGGTCAGGTAATCCTCCAGCCGGGATACGTCCACATAGTATTCAGCGCCGCTGTCCTTCACGGGCGCACCGGCCTTCGGAGCCGCGTCCGCGCCGCTGTCGGCGGGCGCATCCGCCTTGGGCGCGCTTTTCGCGCTCTCCTGCGGCGCATCCGGCGTGCCGGAGATATTGCTGCTGTATGAGGCAAATTCCGCCAGTATGGCCTCAAGGTCGGAATTGAAATCGTTGTTGCTGCCGCTCATATGCTGTATGTCACCTCCGGAAAAGTCAGTACGCCGCGCCGCCCATCAGGGCGTTTAGCATGGTCTGGTTCGTGACGATGAGCCACTGCCCGCCGGTATATGTAAGCTCCACCGTTATTTCGGCGGCGGTGTAATAGCTGTCCGCGTGGCTGAGCACGGAGGTGAGAGAGACGGAGTACGCCTCCTCGGTTATGGAGGGGAGGTACTTGTCATGCTCGTCATACACCTCGCTGCGGGGGCGGTCGTCGATAAGCTTTTCAAGATTGCGCTGCACGCCGTCCTCCACGCTCGCCTCCAGCTCGCTGAGGTCGAGGTATTTGAAGCGCACGCCCTGCCGGGCCGTGAGGCCATCCGTCACCGCCGCGCCGGTGAGGGTGTACTCATAGCTCTCCTTGAGCGCGTCGTATATCAGCGCCGCGTTTTCGGAGCTGGGCGCGGTCTCCAGCCCGAGGCCGGTATAATCACTCAGGCAGGAGTAGGCCGTGGGGTAATCCCCCGCGATGAGCGCGTCGTAAAAGCGCGTGACAGTCTCGGAGGGGTCGCCCTGCGGCTTTGAGTACAGCGCGCCGGCGTTGTAGCCGATGATGCTGAGCAGCAGGCCGAAGCCCGTGAACACCACGGCCAGCACGGCCCACGGCACGTTTATATGCCCGCTCCTGCCGAGCTTCACGCACAGCGCGAGCGCGGCGAACATCAGCACCGCGACGGCCAGTGCGAGTATGACAGCGCCGGTGCTGCGCCCGGCGGAAGCAGGCTCTTCAAGATATGTCTGCGCGGCATAGGCCGCGCCGCTCAGCCCGGAGGCGAGGGCAAGCGCGGCGAACACGGAAACCGTTCTTTTTATATGCTTCATGCTTTCTCTCCAAACGTGTGATTGTGCATACAAAATCTATTTTACAATTTATATCGTGCAAATTCAAGAGGAAGCTTCCGCTTATGGGGAATTTTACGTTCAGACTATCTTTTCCACGCTGTATGTGCCAGTCAAAACCTCAAGTCCGGGGCGGTAGAGCTTGTCGATGGTCCAGATGCTTATTCCGGCAAGGCCAAATTCCTCTACCAGCGAAAGCCGTGCCCGCCATGAGCGCACGTCCTCGAACCAGACCACGCGCTTCTGCCCGGCGGCGTCGGTATAGTAGAAATACGGCGCGGCGGCGACGGAGTCATAGCGTATCTCCGCCCCGACGCTTGCCGCGAGATCCGCCGCGCCCGCGCTGGAGACGATGGCGGCGGCGTCGCCCTGCTTCCACGGCAGCCTCCAGCTATAGCCGTAGTTTGAAAAGCCCATGAGTATCTTCCCTGCGGGCATCTTCGTCACGGCGTAGGCAAGCACGCTGCGCATCCTGTCCACCGGGGAGACGGCCTGCGGCGCGCCGTAGGTGTAGCCCCACTCGTAGGTCATTATGACCACGCGGTCCATATACCGGCCGTGCGCGGCGTAATCGTGCGCCTCGTAGAGAAGCCCGCCCTGCGCGTCGCTCTCCTTGGGGGCGATGGCCGTGGAGAGATAGTAGCCCAGAGGGTGGAACACATCCGCCGCGCGGCGGATAAAGGCGTTATAGCCCTCGCGGTCGAAGGGGTAGACGTATTCTATATTAAAATTTATGCCGTAGTACTTTTTTTCGCGCAGGGTGGAGAGAATATTGTCAAAGACCTTGTTCTGCACGGCCTCGTCGGTGAACACGGCGTGGGCGATGTCGCTTGAAAAGCCGGAGGATTCGCTCAGGTTCGTCACGGTCATCAGCGGCGCGGCGGACGCGGCGTAGGCGCTGAATATGAGCCGCCTGTCGTCGATGGGGCGCAGCGCGCCCTCCGCCGTCATGCTGTAGGAAAACGGGCAGAAAAAGGTGAGGTATGGCAGCGTTTCATTCAGCACCGCGGCGGATATGTTGGGATAGGCGTAGCCGTTGACCTCGATGCCGGGGCGCTGCCCCTCGTCGAAGCCGGGGATATAGAGCGCCAGCCCCACGGGCAGGCGCGAGGGGTCGGCAAGCTGGTTCAGGCGGGCGAGCTCCGCCGGGTCAAGCGCGTATTTTTCCGCAATGCCGTAAAGCGTGTCTCCGGCGCGCACGACGTATATTTCCACGTTATCAGTCCTTTCATTTATGCGATACATTAATATATGCCGCGGTGATTGCGGACAAAACGCGGCTGTGGTACAATAGGGCAAAATGATTCATCAGGAGGGCCATATGGCAGTCAACACGATACCGAAGCGGGAAGAGATACCCGAGAAATACACATGGAACCTTGCGGACATGTACGCGGACGACGCGGCGTGGAACGCGGAGTATGAGGCGCTGAAAGCGCTGCCGGAGAGGATAGCGGCATACGCCGGGCGGCTTGGCGAGGGCGCGCAGACGCTGCTGGAGTTCTTCCGGCTGGAGGACGAGGCCGACGTGCGCCTTGGGATGCTGCTGGGCTATGCAAGCTGCAAGAGCGACCAGGACACGGGCAACGCCGTCTATCTGGACATGCGCGGCAAGGCCGTCGGCATATACGTCGCGGCGTCCAGCGCGGCGGCCTTCGCAACGCCGGAGATCATCGCCATCCCGGAGGAGAAGATAGCGCAGTTTTTCACCGCCGCGCCGGAGCTTGGCGTATACCGCCGCAGCATATACCGCATCCGCCGCATGGCCGCGCACACGCTTTCCGCCGCGGAGGAGACGCTGCTGGCCGCGGCAGGCGAAATGGCGCAGACGCCGGACAATGTGTGCAGCGTGTTCAGAAACGCGGATCTGAGCTTCCCCGCGGTGAAGGACGCCGCCGGGGTGGAGCACGCGCTGACGAACGAGACCTTCGTGCCGCTGCTTGAAAGCGCGGACAGGGTCCTGCGCGAGAACGCGTTCAGGACGTATTACAGCCGCCTCGGCGAATATAAGAACACCGTCGCCGCGACGCTGGACGGGCAGTTCAAGCAGCTCCGCTTCTTCGCGCAGGCGCGGAAATATCCCACGACGCTTGCCGCCGCGCTGGACGCGACGGAGGTGCCGCAGGAGGTATACACGAATCTTATAGAGGCCGTGCACGCCAATATGGACAAGATGTACCGCTACGTCGCGCTGCGTAAGAAGCTGCTGGGCGTGGATGAGCTGCACATGTACGACGTCTACACCCCGATAGTGCCGGACGCGGCGGAGAAGATAGGCTATGCAGAGGCGAAGGCCACGGTGCTCGACGCGCTTGCCGTGCTGGGCGCGGACTATACGGCGCTTCTTGAAAAGGGCTTCAGCGAGCGGTGGATAGACGTATACGAAAATCAGGGCAAGCGCGGCGGGGCGTATTCCTCCGGCTCCTCCCGGCCGCACCCGTATGTGCTGCTGAACCACAAGGACACGCTGGACAGCATGTTCACCATCGCCCATGAGATGGGGCACGCCCTGCACAGCTGGCACAGCTGCAAGCACCAGCCCGTGTGCACGTCCGACTACGTCATATTTGTGGCGGAGGTCGCCTCCACCTGCAACGAGGTGCTGCTGATGCGCTATCTCCTCGGCAGGACGCAGGATAAGCGTGAGCGGGCGTATTTGATAAACCACTTTCTCGACCAGTTCAAGGGCACGGTGTACCGCCAGACGATGTTCGCCGAGTTCGAGCTGGAGATGGGCCGCATGAGCGAGGCGGGCGCGGCGCTGACGGCGGATGCGCTGTGCGAAAAATACCTCGCGCTGAACAAGCTCTACTTCGGGCCGGACATGGTCTCCGATGATGAGATCGCGCTGGAATGGGCGCGCATACCGCACTTTTTCTATGATTACTACGTGTTCCAGTACGCCACAGGCTTTTCCGCCGCCGTCGCCATCGCCAACCGCATCCTTGCCGAGGGTGAGAGCGCCGTGGCGGACTATAAGCGCTTCCTCTCCGCCGGAAGCAGCGCCGACCCGCTATCCCTGCTGAAAATAGCGGGTGTGGATATGAGCACGGCGGGGCCTGTGGATTCCGCCCTCGCCCTCTTCGGCGAGCTTATAGACGAGCTGAAGAAAACCTTGGAAGAATAAAATATGGCATGACCGAAACAGGCCGGAGAGTTGATCCTCTCCGGCCTGAAATATTTGTATGTGCCGTTACAGGGCGACGCCCTCGCGGCACGCACCATTTTCGCAGATATAGAAGGCGGCCTTGCCGTCCTTTGGCTGCGCCGAGTCGGTAAACGGCGCGGCGGAGGCAAGCGCCCCGGCGCGCGCGGGCGACTTCAAAAGCACCGTCAGCTCCGGCGAATAGCGCGCAGTGACGGCCTTCAAAAGCTCCGGCACGGCCTCATCCGGCGCGGCGCAGAGTATTTCCTTCGCCGGGTACACGGCGGAGAGCAGCGCGCACAGTGCGAACGCGCTTGCCTCTGGCACCTTTTCCGTATAGCCGCATATGCGCGAAAGAAGCCCGTCGCGCGCCTGCCGCATCGAGACATCCCCCGTCAGGCGGAAAAGCGTGTCGAACAGAACGGCCGCGCCGCTGCTGCCGGAGGGAAGCGCGCCGTCGATGATCTCAAGCGGGCGCGTGATAAGCTTTTCCGCCGTGTCGGCGGTGCGGTAATACGCGCCATTTCCGTCGGAAAAGTGCGCCGTCACCTCGCGCGCGAGGCGCTGCGCGGCGAGGATATGCGCGGGGTCATAATCGGCGGCGTAAAGCTCCGTCAGCCCCAGCGCGTAGAAAACAAGGTCGTCAAGCTGCGCGGGAAGCTTCAGCACCCCGCCGCACAGGCAGGCCATCAGCGCCCCGTCGCGGAAGAGCGAGGCCTCCATGAACGCCGCCAGCTCCCGCGCCGCGGCGAGATAGCGCGCATCGGAAAAGGCGCGCGCGGCGCGCGAGAGCGCCATCAGCATAAGGCCGTTCGCGGCGGTGAGTATCTTTTTGTCGGTGTTCAGCTCCATGCGCGCACTGCGGTACATGCGCAGCTCCTCCCGGAAGTCGTCGTAGCCCTCGGGCAGAAGGTTCCAGCGCGTGTTGAGAAGGAGGTTGGGGATGCTCTTGCCGCGGAAGTTGCCCTCGGCGGTGATGTCATAGCATTCGCAGAAGTGCCGCCCCGCGTCCTCGCCGAGGACCTTCTTCACCTCGTCCGGCGTGAAGAGGTAATATGCCCCCTCCTCGCCGCCGCTGTCCGCATCCTGCGCGCAGAAGTACCCGCCGCCGGGCGCGGCAAGCTCACGCATACAGTAGTCCAGCGTCGCCTCCGCGACGTAGCGGTACAGCGCCATGTGGCCCGACTGCCACGCCTCGGTGTAGGCGAAGGTGAGAAGCGCGTTGTCGCACAGCGTCTTTTCAAAGTGCGGGGCCAGCCACTCCCTGTCGGTGGAGTAGCGCGCGAAGCCGCCGCCGAAGTGGTCGAATATGCCGCCCTTGTACATCGCCTTAAGCGTATCCTCCACCACGGCGCGCGCGGCCTTATCCCCGGACAGCGCGGCATAGCGCATCAGGAAGATGAGGTTCTGCGGCATCGGGAACTTCGGCGCGGGGCCGAAGCCGCCGTATTCCGCGTCGAACGCGGCCGAAAGCCGGGCCGCGGCGCGTGCGGCGAATTCCCGGCCGGGCGCGGAGACGGCGCCCGCCCCGCCAGAGCGCGTGAGATAGGCGCACACGTCGCCGGAGGTCTTATAAAGCGCGGCGCGGTCATGCGCCCACTTGTCCGCGATCACGCCCAGAAGCTTCAAAAGCCCCGGCTGCGCCCCGCTGCCGCGCGGGATATATGTGGAGACGAAGAAGGGCTGCTGCTGCGGCGTCATGACGACCGTCAGCGGCCAGCCGCCGCTGCCGTTGAGGGCGATGCAGGCCGACATATATACGCTGTCCACGTCTGGCCGCTCCTCCCGGTCCACCTTCACGGCGACGTAGTACCGGTTCAGCAGCGCCGCTGTATCCTTGTCGCGGAAGGATTCCTGCGCCATCACGTGGCACCAGTGGCAGGTGGAGTATCCGATGGAGAGGAAAACGGGCTTGTCCTCGCGCCGCGCCTTTTCAAACGCGGCCTCGCCCCAAGGATACCAATCGACAGGGTCATTCGCGTGGGAGAGAAGATATGGTGATGTTTCATGTATGAGAGCGTTGCTCATGCCGCCGCCTCCGTAATTCCGTAATAAAAAGTATATACAGTGCTATTTTCTTTCATATTATATATGTTATTCCGCTTTGTTTCAAGTCGGGGCGCAAATGCGCGTTTTGGAGGGATTTTAACAATCTTTCGGGGGCAAAGCCTGTTTACAATCCGCCAAAAATGTGATATCCTCAACACAGGTGAAAATTTAATATAGGTAAAAATACATTTTATTCAGGAGGGTAATATGGTTAATTTCGCAGAAAGAATGAACGACATCAAGGCTTCCGACATCCGTGAGCTTCTCGCGCTCGTCAACAAGCCTGAGATCATCTCCTTCGCCGGCGGCCTGCCCGCGCCGGAGCTTTTCCCCGTGGACAAGATAAAGGCGGCCACCGACGCCGTTATGGATGAGAACGGCCGCGCCGCATTGCAGTACGGCCCGACCGACGGCCTGCTGAGACTCAGAGAGCAGATCGCCGACCGTCTGCTTGCCAAGAACGGCATCCACACGGATCCGGAGCATATCATCATGACCGCCGGCAGCCAGCAGGGTCTGGACTTTGCCGCACGCCTGTTCGTCAACCCCGGCGACTACGTGCTGATGGAGAGCCCGTCCTACCTCGGCGCCATTAACGCGTTCAAGCTCAGCCAGCCCAGATTCAAGGAAGTTCCCACCGATGACGGCGGCATGATCATGGAAGAGCTGGACAAGATCCTCGCCACGACCGAGAACGTCAAAATGATCTACGTCATCCCCGACTTCCAGAACCCCAGCGGCCGCACCTGGTCTCTCGAGCGCCGCAAGAAGTTCATGGAGATCGTCAACAAGTACGAGGTCATCGTGCTTGAGGACAACCCCTACGGCGAGCTGCGCTACAAGGGCGAGTACCTGCCCTCCCTCAAGAGCATGGACACCAAGGGCCTTGTCGTCTACCTCGGCACCTTCTCGAAGATCCTCGCCCCCGGATACCGTCTGGCGTGGATGTGCGCGAGCAAGGAGATCGTTGAGAAGATAAACCTCATCGCGCAGGCCGCGGTCCTTCAGACCTCCACCGTCACGATGATGGTCGTGTCCAAGTTCATCGACATGTTCGACCTTGACGCGCATGTGGAGACCGTGCGTGCCGTGTATGAGCACCGCTGCAACGTCATGATGGACGCGATGGCCAAGTACTTCCCGAAGGAAGTCAAGTACACCGTTCCCGACGGCGGTCTGTTCACCTGGGCGGAGCTGCCTGATTATATCGACACGAAGGTCATGGCGACGCAGGCGCTTGCGCAGAACGTGGCGTACGTGCCCGGCATCGGCTTCTTCCCCAACGGCAACAACCACCACTGCATGAGACTCAACTACTCCTGCATGCCCGACGAGAGGATCGAAGAGGGCATCAAGAGACTGGCAAAGGTCATCGAAAGCAACCTCAAGTAAATACCGGAAGAAAAATCATTCCCTCGGATCCGCTGGATCCGAGGGAATTTTCAGCTTGTCAAAAAAAGCCTCGCAGAGTTTCGCGTCCGCAGACGCGAAAGCAGTATTATACGTTTTCTGCCGCGACATGTGCGTGGCGGAAAACACTTTGCGCGGAGTGAGCGTCGAATTGTCCGCTATCAGCGGACAACAGAGGCGCAGAACGCAGCGAAGCTTTCTCGAAAAAGCGGCAAAGCCACTTTTTCGACAGTCTAATCATTCCCTCGGATCCGCTGGATCCGAGGGAATTTTTCGTTATACCTATAACAGCCAAAACGCCAAAACGTCAGGCGAGGAGCTTTTCCAGCGCCGCGGCGCGCAGGCACACGCAGAAAATGTGCATGGCCTTGTCCAGCTCCTCCGTCGAGGGGAAGGACGGCGCGATGCGGATGTTGGAATCGCTGGGGTCAACACCGTAGGGGTAGGTCGCGCCTGCGCCGGTCATGACGACGCCGGCCTCCTTGCACAGCGCCAGCGTGCGCCTGGCAAGGCCGGGCAGAGTGTACACGGACACGAAATATCCGCCCTTCGGCTCCTGCCACTGGGCGATGCCCAGCGGGGATATCTCCTCATTCAGGTGGGAGAGCACGCATTTGAACTTCGGGCCGAGGATGGCGGCGTGCTTCTTCATCAGGGCAAGGGTGTGCTCCTTATCCTTGAGATAGCGCACATGGCGAAGCTGGTTTATCTTGTCATAGGAGATCATCTGCACGCCCATGAGCTTCTTCACGCGCTCTATATTATCCACGGAGCTTGCCATGACGGATATGCCCGCGCCGGGGAAGGTGATCTTGGAGGTGGAGGCGAACTCGTACACCATGTCGGGGTTTCCGGCCTCGCGGCAGAGGGAGATGATGTCGGGGAAGGAGACATAGTCGCCGTCAAACTCATGCACGCAGTAGGCGTTGTCCCACATGAGCATGAAGTCGGGCGCGGCGGGCTTCATCGCGGCGATGCGCCGGACGGTGTCGGCGGAGTAGATTATGCCGTCGGGGTTGGAGTACTTCGGCACGCACCACATGCCCTTCACGGCGGGATCCTTTATAAGCTCCTCCACGGCGTCCATGTCGGGACCGGCCGGGGTCATGGGCACGGTGACAAGCTCAAGGCCGAAGGATTCGGTGATCTTGAAGTGCCTGTCATAGCCGGGGGCGGGGCAGAGCCATTTTACCTTTTCAAGCTTGTGCCACGGGCAGGCGGCGTGATTGAGGCCGTGAGTATACGCCTTTGAAACGGCGTCATACATAAGCTGGAGCGATGAGTTACCGCCGACGATGCACTCCTCAGCCTTGCAGCCGAGAATACCGGCGAAAAGCTCACGCGCTTCCTTGAGGCCGGCAAGCTCGCCGTAGTTTCTGGCGTCCACCCCGTCGGAGAAGCAGTCGTCCGCGTCGGTGAGGACGGTGAGAATATCGCTGACCATGTCCAGCTGCTCACGGCCGGGCTTGCCGCGCGCCATGTTGAGCTTGAGCCCCTGCGCTTTCAGCGCTTCAAGCTCGGCCATGCACAGCTCCTGCTCATGCATGAGCTCGCTGCGGGTCATTTCACTGTAGAGCTTTGACATATCTTAGACCTCCGTTTTTCGTTTGATGTTGAATTTATATATTTTCCGGCGCCGCCGGTGGGCTTACCACTTGTTTTCGACCTTTTCGGCAAAGCCGGGGAAATCCTTGACCTCAACTATGGTCCCGTCGTCCAGCACGGCGCGCCCGGTGAACATGCCAAACACCTGATGCTGGTCGGACTTGATGAGCTTGACGTCGGTGCAGGCGGCCCTGTCCAGAACGGGCGTGAAGTCCATCTCAAAGCGCCCGTCGTCCGAGGTGAAGGTCCACGGCGACATGAAGTCGCGCTCACCGCCGGGGATGTTGAACTGCACACGGCTGAGCTTATGCGCACGGCCGTTATAGAAAAGCATGTTCTCCGTCGCGGCGGAGCAGTCGCCGAAGCCGTAGCCGATGTTCCAGCCGAAGGGCACACCGCCCACATGATACGAGGCGCTGCCCCAGTACCACGTGTTGTGATACGTCCACACGCCGCGGCCCCAGTCGAGAACGCCGAAGCTGTCCGCGGGGTCGAATTCATAGCGGCGCTCGCCGTAGGTCACGCAGCCCTTGGCGCGCATACAGTTTATCTTCTGGTTGAAGTAGAAATGGCCGGGCTTGTCGAATGGCGTGCAGATGACCATGCTGTCCTGCGGCTCGTCGAAAAGCTCGATATTGGCAAGGATAGCCCCCTCGGGGCCGAAATCGTCCATCCGGGCGGTGAGGATGCGGCGGCCGGAGCCGTCGTTTTCAAAGCTGATGGCGTGCTTTTTGCCGCCGTGGCGCACGTCGCCGCGCTTGCTCGTCTCCGGCATGGCGAGGCGGCCGAGAGGCATGAAGCTCATCGGGCTTTTCGTGATCTCCCACCCCTCGGCAAAGTCGAGCAGGGAAATGGAGTCCAGCCCCATATAGCCGTTGTCGTCCACCGTCAGCGCAAGGGCGAAGCGCCCGTTGCTGACAAGATAATAATCCCATTCCTTTATGCGCGTTTTCGGCGCTTTGATATCCTTCCGGCGGTAGACGGGCAGAAGGCTTCTCGCAAAGCCCGGCTCCGTCAGGTCGCCGTTTTCGTTCAGCAGGGGTATTACACTGGTGATCTCATGCTGCATGCTGTCAAGCTCCTTTCTTCATTCGGCTTTTCTTTCAGCGGCCGCGCAGGCGGATGTCGCGCCCGGCGAAGGGCAGGCGCACGAACTCGCCCGCGATGCGCGAGTATATCTGCGGTGTGTACCGGCGGGCAAGCTCCTCGTCGGTGCAGTTTGTGCTTATTATGGTCCGCCTTCCGGCGGCAAGGCGGCTGTTTATGAGGGTATAGAGCGCGCTGACGGACATGGGCGTGACCATCTCCGTGCCGAGGTCGTCGAGTATCATAAGGTCGCATTCCTGCATCCTGCGCACGCGCACGGCTGCGGCCTCGCCGGCCTCGCTGTCGCGGCAGAACTTCTGCTGCTCATACGCCTCCAGCGCGCTGGACGCCGAGTCATAGCATACCGAGCAGCCCTTCTGCGCCACGACGCGCGCGATACAGGCGGAGAGATAGGTCTTGCCAAGGCCGGTGTCGCCCTGAAGCAGGAGATTGGAGTTGACGTTGGGGAAGCTGTCGGCAAAGCGGCGGCAGATCTCCAGCACCTTGCCCATGGCCTCACGCGGAACGACGCCGTAGCGCGGGTCGTACTCCGCGCTGTACAGCGAAAGGTCGAAGCTTTCAAAGCTTTCGCTGCCGTGGCGCAGAAGCGTGCCCAGCTCCTTCGTGAGCTCCATATTATAAAGCCGCACAAGGCACTCGCAGGGCTCGTTTTCATAAACACCGCTGTCGCGGCACTTTTTGCAGGAGTATATCGGGTCGAGGTAGTCCTGCGCAAAGCCGTGCGCGCACATAAGCTCCGCCCGGCGCGCCTGCAGGTCGAGATTCTCCTTCTCCAGCGCGGCAAGCTTTTCCTTGAGATCGCCCGCGCGCGATATCGTCAGGCGCGCAAGCTGGACCATCTGCGCGCGAAGCTGCGCGTCTATCTGCGCGATCTCCGGCACGCGGGCATATACCAGCGCCGTGCGGCGCTCATGCTCGGATGCGTTCTTTTCGCGTATGTTTTCAAGCTCGCCTCTGGCACGTGCCAGAAGCTTCCCGTCGTAGCCCATTTCAAGCCGCCTCTCTCATATCTTGTCCAGCAGGGAATCCAGCCCCTCAAAGTCCGCCGGGCGGCTGCCGCGCGGCGCGGCGGCGCTCTTCGCGCCGGGGCTTCTCTGCCGGCCGTCCTTCTCCTCAATGTCGCGCGCCGTGCGCACGCCCTTTTCATGCCAGGAGAGAAGGATCTTGTTCATATAGTTCCACTTGAGCGCGCCCGTGTTCGTCACCGTCCTGTCGTAAGCCACGGCGATAACGTCCGCGCCGTAGCCCATATCCAGCCATGACGAAACATAGCCCTGCTCGGTCTTTGTAAGCTCACGCCCGCGGATGCCGATGGCGTTTTTGACCTCGGCGATGGTACCGCGGCGCTCATCCGCGGCGCGGATGTATTCCTCCGCCTGCTCCACGGTCATTATCTCGCGGTTGACCCAGATGTAGGCCTCTTTCTCTATGGCGCGCGCGCTGGGGCGGCGCTGCGTGCCGTACCGCTCTGCATACTGGCGGCCGCAGAAGTTTATAAGCAGCATTATCACATCCGCCGGCAGGCCGAGATAATCATATATGCCGAAAAGCGTTTTCATGTCCACGCCGCCGAGGACGCGGCCCATGACCTTCGACGCCTCCGCCACTATCGCGGCGAACTCCCCGTCCGTCCGGCTGCGGCGGACGATATCCTCCGCGCTGTACTGCGGCAGCTCATCCGCCGGGGCGGGGGGAACCGTGCGCGCCGGAACGGGCGCGGGGGCTGCTTGGACGGGCGCGGGCGAAGCGCCCCGTGCGCCGCCGTCGAACAGCGCAAGGCGGCTGAGCTTCTCGTCGGCCGCTTCTATCTCCCTGAGCGTGCGGCACAGGTCGCGCGCGGCCTGCTCATGCCCGGTGCAGCCGGTGCGCAGCCTGTATATGTACAGCAGCGCCACGTCGCCGTCATGCGCGGCGATGAGCCTGTCCGCGGCCTGCGGGGATATTATTATTGAATTGTCGCGCGAAGCCTCTGCCATGTGCCGCCTTCTTCCTGCCGCGCCGGGATTAGAAAAATATGACGTAAATGTAAAAGTAATTATAGCATCATTTTTGTCTTGTCGCAATAGCAATAAATGTGCTATAATGCACGATGTATAATTACGTAGAGTATATTTTGCGAGAAAATAGAACCACGCGGACTGTATTATCGCGCAGCGCCGCAGGAAAAACAAGAGGAACTGATACGATGCTTGAGCTTCTTTCACCCGCCGGCTCTCCGGAGGCGGTAATAGCCGCCGTGCAGAACGGCGCGGACGCCATATATCTCGGCATGGGCGACTTCAACGCCCGCCGCGGGGCGAAGAATTTCACGAATGAGGAATTTGAAAAGGCCGTGACCTACTGCCGCATCCGCGGGTGCAGGGTGTACGTGACGCTGAACACGCTCGTAAACGACAGGGAAATGGCAGACGCCGTGGCCGCGGCGCGCCTCGCCTCCAACTGCGGGGCGGACGGGATAATAATTCAGGATCTCGGCCTCATCTCCGCCATACGCCGGGCACTGCCGGACATACCGCTGCACGCGAGCACGCAGATGAGCATACACAACCTTGCGGGCGTGCAGGCCGCGGCGGAAATGGGCCTGACGCGGGCGGTGCTCGCGCGGGAGCTGAGCCTTGAGGAGATAAAATATATAACGCAGAATTCCCCTATAGAGACGGAGATATTCGTGCACGGTGCGCTGTGCTTCTGCCATTCCGGGCAGTGCTATATGTCCAGCCTTATAGGCCGGCGCAGCGGCAACCGCGGCATGTGCGCGCAGCCGTGCCGGATGCAGTATTCCCTCGGCGGGCGCATGGACGACTACCCCATGTCGCTGAAGGATAACTGCCTTGTGGACAGACTGCGCGAGATAGAGGACGCGGGCGTGGCCTGCATCAAGATAGAAGGGCGCATGAAGCGGCCGGAGTACACCGCGATAGTCACGGGGATATACTCCAAGGCGCTCAAGGAGCACCGCCAGCCCACGCCGGAGGAAATGGACATGCTGACGAAGGCGTTTTCGCGGCAGGGCTTCACGCAGGGCTACTTCAACGGCGACAGGAAGGATATGTTCGGCGTCCGGGGCGAGCCGGAGGAGGGCACGGAGAAGATATTCACCGTGGCCCGCCGCGCCTATGCCGACGGCGAGCTGCGGCGCGTGCCCGTGCATTTTTACACCGTTGCGGAAAAGGGCGAGAGAATAAAGGCCATCGCCTTCGACGACGACGGACACCGTGCCGTGACCTACGGCCCCGTGCCGGAAAAGGCCAAGCGCCAGGGCCTGACGGACGGCTATCTTATAGAGCAGATGTTCAAGACCGGCGGCACGCCGTATAACTGCGTGGAAAACCGCGCCAAGACGGATCCGGGGCTGTACCTCGCCGCGGCGGAGGTGAACGAGCTTCGCCGCAAGCTCGTATCGGAGCTTTCGGAAAAGCGCGCCGTTCCCCCCGCGCGCAGAAGCGCCCCCATCCCCCCGCCACCGAAGAACGTGCCCACCGTGGCCGACCCCAAGCTCATCATGCAGGTGCGCACGGCGGAGCAGCTTACAAAGGAGCTTGCAGACCTGCGCCCGGCGTACATATACGTGCCCGCCATGCTCATGGCGGAGGAGCCGAAGCTGGTGCTGCCGTTCGTGGAGAAGGGCACGGTGCCGGTGGCGGTGCTGCCGCGGATAATAAACGACCGGCAGATGAAGGAGGTCTACTCCACCCTGCAGCGCCTTTTCGACTATGGCGTGAATGAGGCGCTCGTGGGGAATCTGGGGCAGATAATGATGGCGCGCGCCGCCGGGATGAAGCTTCGCGGCGACTTCGGGCTGAACGCGTTCAACTCCTACACGCTGGAAATGCTCAACCAGATGGGCTTCCTCTCCGCCACGGCCTCGTTCGAGCTGCGCATCGCGCAGGTGAAGGACATGGCCAAGCCTTTGGATACGGAGCTTATAATATACGGCCGGCTGCCGCTGATGGTGTCCGACCAGTGCATAATAAAGGAAAGCGCGGGGCGCTGCGCCTGTCAGACGCCGGCACAGATGGCCGACAGAATGGGCTCAGTCTTCCCCGTGGTGAAGGAATACGGCTGCCGCAACGTGGTGTACAACGCGCACAAGCTCTACCTCGCCGACAAGAAGGAGGATCTTTACTCCGCCGGGCTGTGGGGATTGAGGATGATGTTCACCACGGAGAGCGCGCGCGAGTGCGTGGAGGTGGCGAAGGGGCACATGGGGCTTTCCGACTACAAGCCCAACGTGCTTACGCGCGGCCTGTACTACAGGGGCGTAGACTGATAAAGGAGCTTTGACGGCATGGCAGTTATACTGGCCTCCGCATCGCCGCGGCGCAGAGAGCTGATGGAGATGCTTGGAGTGAAGGATATGAAGATAATCCCCGCAAAGGGGGAGGAGCACCCGCCCGCGGGCGCAGGCCCGGCGGAGACCGTGAAGGCGCTGGCCCTCGCCAAGTGCGAGGAGGTGCGCGCGCACTGCGCCGCGGACGATGTGTGCGTCGCTGCGGACACCATCGTGTGGTTCGACGGGCATATCTACGGCAAGCCCCACTCGAAGGAGGAGGCCGCGGGGATGCTCTCCCGACTTCGCGGTAACACGCACGAGGTCTATACCGGCGTGGCCGTGGCCGCGCACGGGAGAGTGCATGTCGAGGCCGAAATGACCAGGGTGCACTTCCGCGAGATAACGGACGCGGAGATCGATGCCTATATCGCCACGGGCGAGCCGATGGACAAGGCCGGCGCATACGGCGCGCAGGGCCGGGGCGCGGTATTCGTGCGCGGCATAGACGGGGACTTTTTCAACGTTATGGGTCTGCCATTGTGCAGACTTGATTCCATGCTGAAAGAGGCCGGAGTGGAGCTTATTAAGGAGTGATGGCCCGTTGAAGGAATATCTGAGGAAAAACGGAATACGCATCGGCATAATCGTGGCGGCGGTCGCGGTGATAATCGGCTTCGGCGCGGCGGCGCGCGGCGGGGAGATAGGCTTTCTCCAGAACGCCACGGGCGTGCTGGAGGCGCCGATAAAAAAGGTGCTCAGCTCCACGGTCAACTGGTTCGACACGATATACGGCTATCTTTATAAATACGACGCGCTTCAGGCGGAGAACGAATCGCTGCGCTCACAGCTTGCCGACGCGCAGCAGTCCGCGCGCGACGGCATCGCCGCGTCGGAGGAGAACACCCGCCTGCGCCAGCTTCTGGAGCTGAGAGAGAAGCACACCGACTATGAGATGGAGTCGTGCAAGGTGGTTTTGTGGTCGTCGTCGAACTGGTCGTCGTCGTTTACGATAAGCAAGGGGCGCAGCAGCGGGATAGAGCTGAACGACCCTGTCGTGACGGAGTACGGCGTGCTCGTCGGACAGATAACGGAGCTTGGCGAGACCTGGGCGACGGTCAGCACGATAATCGACGTGGATATGAGCGTCGGCGCTTACGTCGGCTCGTCCGGCTCGTCGGGCATGTCGGTGGGCGAATTCGACCTGATGAAGAAAAAGCAGGCAAAGCTGACCTATCTCGCGGAGGGCGCGCAGATCTTCGTCGGCGACGAGGTGCTGACCTCCGGCTCGGGCGGCGCATTCCCGGCGGGGCTTCTCATCGGCACCATAAGCAACATACAGACCGAGGCCGGCGGACAGATAGAGTACGGCATCATCAAGCCCGAGTGCAGCTTTGACACGCTCGTGCAGGTGTTCGTGATAAAGAGCTTTGAAGTGGTGGAGTAGACTTGAACATCAATCTTAAGGAGATATTCTCCAAGGCAAACATAAAAAGACTGCTGAAATACGCGCTTTTCATGTTCCTTGCGCTCGTGGCGCAGAACATGCTGTTCACGCAGCTTCGCCTGTTCGGCGTGTGCCCGCTGGTGCTGCCGGCCGTGGCCGTGGCCGTGGGCATGTTCGAGGGGGCGACATGGGGGGCGGTATTCAGCCTTATCATGGGCATATTCGCGGATATGGCCTTCATAGAGAACACCATCACCTTCACGGTGCTCTTCCCGGTGCTGAGCTTTGCCACGGGCTTCGTGTCGCAGTTTTTCATCAACCGGCGCTTTTTCGCCTTCATGGGCGCGACGCTTGCGGCGCTGCTGATAACGGGCGTCGTGCAGATGCTGAAAACGGCGGCGCTGGACGCGTGGGAGGGCTCGATGATCACGACGGTGCTTTTGCAGACGCTGTGGTCGCTGCCGCCCGCCGTGCTGGCGTATTTTCCGCCGGCGGAGTGGATAGAGTAAAACCGGCGGAGAGCGGGCGCACAGACCAGAAAGGACTTTTCAATGCATCACAGACTTGTAAGGCAGGGCAGGGTCGCCGCGATGATAGTGGCAATATTGATACTGCTGACTGTGTACATCTACGAGCTCTATGACCTCCAGATCATAGAGGGCGAAAAATACTACAACCAGAGCAACGAGATAACGAATGAGGAGCGCGCCGTGACCGCGGCGCGCGGGAACATCCTAGACCGCTACGGCCGCGTGCTGGTGAGCAATTCCGAGACCTATAACCTCACCATAGACACGACCAAGCTCTTCGCCAACGAAAACCCGAACGAGACCATCCTTGGCCTTGTGCAGATGGTGGAGGGCTACGGCGACGTGTATACGGACGACCTGCCCATCACGCGCGACCCGCCCTTTGAGTATCTTGCGGACATGACGGAGATACAGCGCACGATGCTGAAGGCATACATCGCGGACAAGCAGAAGGAGCTCAAGGATCTCGTGGCGGATCCGGAGAACCCCACCGCCGTGGAGCTGATGAGCTATATGCGCACGCGCTATGAAATAGACAACAGCTACTCCGCGCAGGAGATGCGCATCATCGCCGGCGTGCGCTATTCCATCAACGTGCGCTATGCGATAAACACCGCCGACTACGTCTTTGTCGAGAACGCCAGCATGAAGCTGATATCCTCCATCATGGAAAACAAGCTTGCCGGCATAAATGTCAACCGCGCGTATACGCGCGAATACGGCACGGACTATGCCGCGCACATCCTCGGCTACGTCGGCCTGATGACGCAGGAGGAGTATGAAAAATACTCCCTGCTGAAATACTCCACCGATGCCTACGTCGGCAAGGACGGCGTGGAATACGCCTTTGAAAACTATCTCCACGGCAAGGACGGCACGGTGATAGAGACGAAGAACGCCTCCGGCACGGTGCTGAGCACGGTGTACACCGAGGAGCCTGTGCCCGGGAACCACATATACCTCACCATCGACCAGACGCTTCAGGAGCAGACCGAGCGTATCCTCAATGCCGGTGTGCAGGGGCTTATAAAGACGCGCGCACAGGAGCGCGCGGAGGGCCTTGCCCGCGGCGACTACAACGCGGACATGAAGGACGAGATAACCGGCGCCGCCGCCGTGGTGGTGGACGTCAACACCGGGGAGCCGCTTGCCATCGCAAGCTGGCCGACCTTCGACGTGTCCACGATAATCGAAAACTATCAGGAGCTTCTCGCAACGCCGAACGCGCCGCTTTTCAACCGCGCGCTCATGGGCGCATACGCCCCCGGCTCCACCTTCAAGCTGGTCACGGCGATCGCGGCGCTGAACAAGGGCGTCATAAACACCGCCGACAAGATAAAATGCGAGGGCGTTTACACCAAGTACTCCGCCGAGGGCTATTCGCCTGAATGCTGGATCTGGAACGCCAACAAGAACGAACACCTCAAGCACCCGGAGGAGAACACCTCCACCGCCATACGCGATTCGTGCAACTACTACTTCTACACCATCGGCAACGAGCTTGGCGTTGACTATCTGGGCGAGGTCGCCCATGCCTTCGGGCTGGGCGTGAGCACGGGCATAGAGCTCGTCGAGACGAAGGGCAACATGTCCAACCGCGAAAACCACTATGACTACGCCGGCTCCGAGTGGCGAATAGGCGACACGCTGCAAGCGGCCATCGGCCAGTCGGACAGCATATTCTCCCCCCTGCAGATGGCGGAATACGCCGCCACGCTCGCAAACTACGGCGACAGGCACTCGGCCTCCATCCTCAAGACCGTCAGAAGCTACGACTACAGCGAGAAGGTGTACGAGCGCGAGCCGGAGGTGCTCAGCCACGTGGAATCGGCCACGTATAACTGGGATGCGGTCAAGGAGGGGATGCACCTTGTGGTCAACTACCCCGGCAACCAGGCCGTGTATGAAAACTTCATCAAGTGCAGCTTTACCAAGGTGCGCAACGGCGAGACCTACGGCGTCAACGGCAAGACCGGCACCGCCCAGAAGGGCGAGGGCATCACGAACGACGGTATGTTCATCTGCTACGCCCCGGCCGACGACCCGGAGATCGCCATAAGCATCGTGGTCGAGCGCGGCGGCTCCGGCGCGAACGTGTCGTTCATCGCGCGCGACATACTCAACGCCTATTACGTCATTCGCGGCTACAGCGACTCGGCCGAGGAGGAAATGACCCTGCTGAAGTGAAATTTGCCCGGAAACGGTGCAAAAAGCAGTTGCAGTTTGGGTTAAGTGTGTTTATAATAATACAGACTATTATATGTGAAAAAAGAAATAAAGAAGAGCTGACGGTGAAGAGCTGACGGATAACCGGAAGAGAAACGGAGAAGAGAATGAACATTGCATTGATGGCACACGACAGAAAAAAGGAACTGATGGTCCAATTCTGCATCGCATACTGCGGCATACTTGCCGAGCATTCGCTCTGCGCCACGCACGTGACGGGCAAGCTTGTCTCGGAGGCGACGGGGCTGCCCATCACGCTCTACCTCCACGCGGATCAGGGCGGCGCGCAGCAGATAGGCGCGCGCATCTCCTTCAACGAGATAGACCTCGTGCTGTTTTTCTGCGACCCGGCCAATCCCAGAGGCTTTGACGACATCAACAAGATAGAGCGCCTGTGCGACCAGTACCAGATCCCCTTCGCCACGAATGTGGCGACGGCGGAGGTGCTCGTGCAGGGGCTGCGCCGGGGCGATCTCGACTGGCGCAACATCGTAAACCCGCAGAAGAGATAAAGAACACTGCATTACTGCGCGTCCGCCGCGTCTGCGGCGGCCGTGTCAGCGGCTTCAGCCCCCACACAAAGGGGGCTGTACGCGGTTTTTTACAGAAGAATTGAAAGGAATCGACACAATGGCTAAGGTTTCACCGCGCACGCTCTCCGGCTTTATGGAGCTTCTGCCGAGAGAGCAGATGAAGATGGAGCGCATGATGGAAATACTCCGGCGCAGCTACGCCTCATACGGCTTCACGCCGCTGGACACGCCCGTGATAGAGTCGGCGGAGGTGCTGCTGGCGAAGGGCGGCGGCGAGACGGAGAAGCAGATATACCGCTTCACCAAGGGCGACAGCGACCTTGCACTGCGCTTCGATCTGACGGTGCCGCTGGCAAAGTACGTCGCCGCGCACTATGCAGAGCTGAGCTTCCCCTTCCGCCGCTATCAGATAGGCAAGGTCTACCGCGGCGAGCGCGCGCAGCGCGGCCGGTTCAGGGAGTTCTATCAGGCGGATATAGACGTCATCGGCGACGGCAAGCTCGACATCATAAACGAGGCGGAGATCCCCGCCATAATATACGACACCTTCACGGCCCTCGGCCTCAAAAAGTTCAAGATACGCGTCAACAACCGCAAGATACTCAACGGCTTCTACGCCATGAACGGTATGAGCGAGCGCGCGGGCGATATAATGCGCACTGTGGACAAGCTCGACAAGATAGGCGCGGAGAAGGTGCGCCAGCTTCTCATCGACGAGGTGAAGATGCTTCCCTGCAAGGCGGAGAACGTGCTGGACTTCATGGCCATAAAGGGCACTAACGCCGAGGTTCTTTCCGCGCTGGAGCGCTATCGCGGCATGGACGCCGTGTTCGACCAGGGGCTTGACGAGCTTACGACTGTGACGAAGTATCTGGCGAGCTTCGGCGTGCCGGAGGAGAACTTCGCCGTGGACCTCACCATCGCGCGCGGCCTCGACTACTACACGGGCACGGTCTATGAGACCGAAATGACCGAGCACCCGGAGATCGGCTCCGTCTGCTCCGGCGGGCGGTATGACAGCCTTGCGGAGTATTATACGGACAAGCAGCTTCCCGGCGTGGGCATCTCCATCGGGCTTACGCGGCTTTTCTACGTGCTGGGCGAGCAGGGCCTGCTGTCGGATGAGCTTGTTTCCGCGCCGTGCGACGCGCTGGTTATCCCCATAACGGACGACCTCAGCTTCGCTATCTCCGCCGCGGCGCAGCTCCGCGCCGCCGGGATACGCACGCAGCTTTACGGCGAGAAGAAGAAATTCAAGGCCAGGATGAGCTATGCCGACAAGCTGGGCGTGCCCTATGTCATCTTCGTCGGAGAGGATGAGATCGCCGGGGGCGTGCTGTCGGTGAAGGATATGACCACCGGCGTTCAGCGCAAGCTGAGCGTGGACGCGGCGGCAGAGGATATCCTTGCCGACCTTTACGAGCGTGCGGCCTGCCCCGTCATAATTGACTGAGCGCCGCACTGAAACTGTTTTATCCAAATTAAGATAGAAGAGAGGGAAATTTATGTTCCAGTCCCGTACACACAACTGCAATGAACTGAGACTTGAAAACGCCGGAGAGCGCGTCAAGCTCGTCGGCTGGATGGAGAATGTCCGCGAGGTCGGCAGCAACTTCGCCTTCGTCGTGCTGCGCGATTTTTACGGCACGACGCAGATAGTCGTCGAGAACGAAGACATGATGAAGATCGTCAAGTCCATCAACAAGGAATCCACCATCTCCGTCGAGGGCGTCGTGCGTGAGCGCGCCAGCAAGAACCCCAAGCTCGCCACCGGCGATATCGAGGTCGTGCCGGACAAGATCGACATCCTCGGCAAGTGCCGCTATAACGAGCTGCCCTTTGAAATAAACCGCAGCCGCGAGGCCGACGAGAGCGCCCGCCTCAAGTACCGCTATCTTGACCTGAGAAACCCCGCCGTCAAGAAGAACATCATCCTCCGCTGCAACGTTATCGCCGCGCTGCGTCAGGCCATGACGGCGCACGGCTTCCTTGAGATAACCACACCTATCCTCACGGCCTCCTCGCCCGAGGGCGCGCGCGACTATCTCGTCCCCGCGAGAAAGCACCCCGGCAAGTTCTACGCGCTGCCGCAGGCGCCGCAGCAGTTCAAGCAGCTTCTCATGACCTCCGGCTTCGACAGGTACTTCCAGATCGCGCCCTGCTTCCGCGACGAGGACGCCCGCGGCGACCGTTCGCCCGGCGAGTTCTATCAGCTCGACATGGAAATGGCCTTCGCCACGCAGGAGGACGTGTTCGCCGTGCTGGAGGACGTGCTGCCCCCGATATTCGCAAAGTTCGGCACGTACAACGTCGCCTCCTCCGCGCCCTTCAAGCGCATCGGCTATGTCGAGTCGATGGAGCGCTACGGCACGGATAAGCCCGACCTGCGCATAGACCTGCATGTTGACGATATAACCGCGCTCACGCGCGGCACGGAGTTCGCGCCCTTCAACGCGGAAGGCGCCGTCGTCAAGGCCATCGTTGTCAGCGACTGCGCCCTGACGAGAAAGCACATAGACAAGCTCTGCACCGACGTCGAGGTCCAGGCCGGGGCGAAGCCCTACTGGTTCAAGCTCGACGAGAACGGCCAGCTCACCGGCGGCGTTGCAAAGTTCCTCGCCGGACGTGAGCAGGAGCTTATAAGCGCGCTGGGCCTCACGCCCAACTGCCTTGTCGGCGTCGCCGCGGGCAAGAAGGAGCAGGCGCAGAAGACCGCAGGCGTCATGCTGAAGATGCTGGGCGCGGCCTGCCCCAACCATATGGATAAGGAGCGCTACGAGTTCTGCTGGATAGTCGATTTCCCGATGTACGAGATCGGCGAGGAGTCCGGTGAGCTTGAGTTCTGCCACAACCCGTTCTCCATGCCCGCCGGCGGCCTTGACGTGCTGCTCAAGGCGGAGCGCGGCGAGATAGACCCGCTGACCATCACCGCCGACCAGTACGACCTTGTCTGCAACGGCGTTGAGCTCAGCTCCGGCGCGGTGCGCAACCACGACCCGGAGATAATGATAAAGGCCTTTGAAATGGTGCGTCTCGGCGAAGAGGACGTGAAGAAGAAGTTCCCCGCCATGTACAACGCTTTCTGCTACGGCGCGCCCCCTCATGCCGGCATCGCCCCGGGCGTTGACCGCATGGTCATGCTCCTCGCCGGTGAGGACAGCATCCGCGAGATCATCCCCTTCCCCATGAACAAGAACGCCATGGACGTCATGATGGGCGCTCCCTCCACGGTGGAGCAGAAGCAGCTTGACGAGCTGCACATCGCCCTCGTCGGAGAGCTGGAAGAGTAATATCTATTTATCACAAAAGCCGTCGGCATAAGGCTGTGCTGGCGGCTTTCGCATAAAGGAGAGGTGCCAATGTTTTCCTCAGTGAAGAGTCTGGGCGTGACGGGTGTGGGCGGCTATGAGGTGTCGCTGGAGGCGTACATATCAAACGGGCTGCCCGGCTTCGACATCGTCGGCCTGCCGGACGCGGCCGTGAAGGAGGCGCGGGAGCGCGTGCGCGCCGCAATAAAGAATAACGGCTTCAAATTCCCCGTCAGCCGCATGACCGTGAACCTCGCGCCCGCGGACAAGAAGAAGGCCGGCACGCTGTACGACCTGCCCATGCTGATAGGCATACTCTCCGCCGCGGGGGATATAGACCCGCCCGGCAATGACTGCGCCTTCATCGGCGAGCTTTCCCTCATGGGCGAGCTGAGAAGCGTCACGGGCGCGCTGCCCATGGCGATCGCGGCGCAGCGCGCGGGGATAAAGCGGCTTTTCGTTCCGGCGGACAACGCGCGCGAGGCCGCCTTTGCCGACGGGCTGGAGGTCTACCCCGTGAAGGACGTGCGCACGCTCATTGCGCATCTGCGCGCCGAGGAGCTTATCGCCCCTGCCCCGCCGCCGGATATCGCCGATGAAGCCGCGGGAATACCGGACTTTGCCGACGTGAAGGGGCAGGAGAACGTCAAGCGCGCGCTTGAGATCGCCGCCGCGGGCGGGCACAACATTCTCATTGTCGGCCCTCCGGGCGCGGGCAAGTCCATGATGGCAAAGCGCCTGCCCGGCATCCTGCCGGATATGAGCCGGCAGGAAATGATAGAGACGACGGAGATACATTCCGTGGCTGGTCTGACAAGCCCGGCGCATCCGATAGTCGCGGCGCGCCCCTTCCGCGCACCGCACCATACCGTTTCCGCCGCGGGGCTTTCCGGCGGCGGCACGACGCCGCGCCCCGGCGAGATAAGCCTTGCGCACAACGGCGTGCTGTTTCTTGACGAGCTTCCGGAATTCCGCAGCGACGTGCTTGAGGTGCTGCGCCAGCCGCTGGAGGACGGACAGGTGACGGTGTCGCGCGTGTCGGGCACGGTCACGTTCCCCAGCCGCTTCATGCTGGTGTGCGCGATGAATCCGTGCAAATGCGGCTGGTACGGGCACCCCTCCGGCCGCTGCCGCTGCACGGCGAACGACGTGCGCCGCTATCACAGCCGCATATCCGGCCCGCTGCTGGACAGGATAGACCTCATCGTGGAGGTTCCGGCGCTGGAGTATGATGAGCTCAAGCGCAAGGCCCCGGCGGAAAGCTCGGCGGAGATAAAAAAACGCGTGGACGCGGCGCGGGAAATACAGCGCGCGCGGTTTGCAGCCTGCGGCGGCACGGCGGAGTGCAACGCGCACATCCCGCCGCGTATGCTGCGCGAGGTGTGCGCCGTGTCGGCAGAGGGGGAGGCGCTTATGCACGCGGCCTTTGACGCCATGCATCTTTCCGCGCGCAGCTATGACCGCATCCTGCGCGTCGCGCGCACCATCGCCGACCTCGCCGCGAGTGAGAGCATCGAGAGCGAGCATATCGCCGAGGCCATACAGTACAGGACCTATGACTTTACGGAGAACTGAAGCTATCTCCCCCGCCGCGTGCATGGTAGCATCATCAACGATACTGCCAACGCATATTGAGCTCGACCCTTGAATTTTCCATGCCGGCGTGATACACTGTCAATATCTTCTTTTAGAGACAAGCATACCATCCACGAAAAACGAACATAAAATCGGAGGAAAAGTTATGACAAACAAACGAAACTATGCGTATGTGTGTCCCATTATCATTGGCGTAATACTTATTTTGGTTGGACTCCTTATTCGTATCCCGGGCGGTGCATTGACTACATATGAAATCTTGGATGGGGAAAAGACGGAATATTCTATTTTTGACGACAGGTATTCTGCTATTGACGAGTATGTAGGCGGCGATGCCTATAACTACATTATTGGCGCGGCTCTTGTTGCGGGGAAAATTGCTGGCACAATGACTACAAAAACGATTTACATTGTTGGCGGTGCGCTGTGCATTTGCTTGGGGATAACACTGGGGCTGTTGCAGAAAAAAGAGGCCGTTACAGAAAACAATACTTCTGGCAATACCGAAAATACAGTTAAAGTAGAAGAACAAGTCCTTGATGGAAAAAGTGCGGATATATAAATTGCAGATGCCGATAGGCGTCTACAATTTTTGACTCTTTGAAGTCTTTACGTTGCTGGGGTGCAATGCAAATATACAAAACGATAAACAATTTAGGAGATAACATAAATGAAGAAGATTGTTGCTTTTATTCTTATAACAGTTATGGTGCTTTCTCTATGTGGATGCGGCTCAAGCGATGCCGAGTTGAAAGCACGCATAGCCGAGCTGGAAGCAGAGAACGCAGAACTGAAACAGGCGGCCGAGGAAGCTCCCACGCCTACGCTGGAGAACGAAGGAACGGAGAAAAGGAGCACAGCAGATGGTTCACAAATTGAAGTAGAGTGCCCAGAGGTTATTATTTCCAATGGCTATCACATAAAAGTGGTTGATGCCTATGTAAAATGTTTGAACACGAGTTCTAGCACTTATGACTACGATGGAATGTTCTTGTTTTTTCGGGGTGAAATTGTTTCTATAGACCCAATGCATGAGGATTGGGCGGTGGTAAAGTTTGACTACTATGATTCAGATGGACGATATGCTGGCGATGTGCAGGTCGTTTACGAGGGGAATCTTAGTGATAACAGCGTTGGCAAAACTATTACAGGCGACGGGCTTCTTTGTGTCTATGACGCATCCAAAGTTGTTTACAACGGTGAAAGCGAAATCTCAGATGCAGCATCTGGAACGAATACGGAAGCGATGTCTTCTACGGCAAAAGCCCCATCTGTGAGCGCGCCTTTCCCCGAGACAACTTCTGAAACAGAGAGTTACACAATGTCGGATTTCGTTAAATATGTTGAAAACCGAATGTATTCAGATAAAAACCTTGAAGGACATTGTGAAGTTAGATCGACTGATAAGTATGTTGCTGTGCTGTTTTCTTTTGACGGGGTTGCAGAAGAACTTATATCAGAGGCACTTGAGGGTGAAAGAAGCTTACATGATGAGATGGATGTTGCAGTTAGTGCAATGTGCCTTGACTTAATGAGTAAAGCTGAGGAATATAAGGTCAATTGCAATATTATGGTCGCTCTGCTAAACGATGTAAACCCTGAGAACACATTGATTTCCTATATAGACGGTGGGAAGGTCAGTGATTATCTTGACTAAACGCCGGATGCGGCTTTAACAGATAATAAACTTGAAAATGGTCAAATAACAATCCGTGAAAACCCCAAAAGTATGGTGCTTCCACGGATTGTTTAACTTCCACAGGAACTGCAATTTTTTGAGTTCTCATTTGGTATATTTTCGCCTAATGTTCTGCCAGAGTGCCATATTCGGCTTTCGCTTGAGTAATATTTATCGTACTCAAGCTGCACAACTAAGCCCGTATATAAAAGTATTGCATTGTATTCTTTTACAGACTTGAGAGCGCTATTATCGCCAGTTGTAGTACCGAAATTTGTGGTGCAGACGCCTTGAGAGCTGTTTACTGTGTGGTTTAAGGTTTGTTTATGGGGTTATCAACTAATTCGCCAGAAAAGTATGCGACTGTTTCCCCTCTGAAACCAACGATGTCGTACTTCCATCTTATACCGTGAGAAATAAGCGGGGTTCCTTCAAGGAGCTGTTGTAGCAGACGGGCTGAATCCTCCCCAGTGAAAGATAAGTCATAACACTGAATCATTCCCATGGTAGTTGTCAAAATCGCAACCATCTTATCAGACTCTTCAAATTCGTCACAGGGTATTTGTATACCTACGCCTATAAGCTCGGAGTTGATGTCATCGGTTAGTGTGCTTACACACAGTGCACATTTTAGAGCATCAGCTTGGCTTGAATAGTACCAAGCCCCATCTCCGAGGTTCTCAAGTTCGTCAGCTTTAGGCTTGTCTATACTCAACCATTTTCTAGCTTCGTCGCTATCTGCATTGAGTGTTGCTAAACCAATGAACATTGAGAAATATGTCAGGTAATCATCCACTGTTTTCACAATAGTGTCTGCTGAAGCAGGTTCTGCGCCGGGCGTAGATTTATCGCGTGCATTTTCGTCGAAGCCTATATAGCCATAGGTAACGGCTTCCGATGTTGTATCATAAGAAAACCAAATATAAATTTCATCAGTGCTTTCAACCTCTGCACCGTAACTGTTTGTGGCACCGTACTCAAGTTCCACATACATGGTGCAGTATGCATAATCGCTATGCTCGACGGGCGTTGAGACTCTGCCTGAATACCGGCTATACGAATGGGGATTTTTTAGATTCTCTTTCAGGAAATCTTCCGCTTTCTCAACAGCATCCCATCGGCCAAGGCAAATCAGGCAAGACACGGACTGCTCTTCACTCATGCATTCGCTATATTCACGAATTATGCGTTTAATCTCCTCTACTTCATCGTTCTTTAAGGTCGAGACGTAATCAACGAGGTACGCAGGAAAGGCGCTCTCGAAATCCTCGCAAAAGGACATTTCTGCCTTTATCTCATCTGAAAGGTTATTATAGTCGGCATACAGCACCTCGGCGTCAGAGATATCGCCCGACCAATCATTTATAAAGGCATCAATTTTCTGGTCATAAATGGCCCCCTGAGATTTATTGTAGAATGAATGAGACTCTTTGTAATCTCCCAAGGTCTCAAACATTGTACTGGCGTTTTCGTAATCGCCGCTTTCATACGCTTTCTGAGCTTTTTTGTAGTCGGACATGTTGCACCCACATAAAGAGAACGCCATGACTAATGCGAGGACAAGCGAGATAATCTTCTTCATTTCCTTTGCCTCCTATATTTATTCCGGTTGAAGATATTGACAATATATCACACTGATGTATAGAGTGCAAGGATTGAAATAAAAAGACAAAATTCCCCGGCATAGCCGGGGAAAAATGAAAACATAAGCGACTGTATCTACAGCCCCAGAAGGTTCACGGCCCCGCTCACGGCGACGCCGATATAGACGATGTTTTTCAGCTTGTCGCCGTCCGTTTTGTCAACGATGCGGTTGGCGATGAACAGCCCCGCGCAGATGCACACGACGCACATCAGTATCGCCGGGATGAGCGCGGGCGTGAGTATGCCGTCACGCACGCGCATATACGCGTTGACAAAGTGGCTGATGAGGAAAAGCAGCTCCGTCGTGCCGAGATACTCTTCCTTGCTGTCGGTGTGGGAGAGGTAATACAGCACCATGAGCGGCCCGCCCACGGAGAAAAGCCCGCTGCACACGCCGGAAAACACCCACGCCGCGATGCTGACGGGGAGGCTCCACCGGGCGTACTGCTTTCTGGAGGGCATGAAGTGATACGCGGCCAGCACGAGAAGGAACACGCCGAACACGCGCTTGAGAAGCGCCTGATCCACTGCGGAGGAGAAGTGGATGGCGGCGGCGGAGGCCGCGGAGTAGACGATGAGCGGGAGGATGACCTTGCGCGGGCTGACGTGCTTTCTGTAGCGCAGTATCATCAGCGACGTCAGCGCGATGCACACGACGCCCACGATGGCGGCGGACTGACTGATGGAGAAGAACGACGGCAGAACGGTCATCATCACAATCCCCGCGCCGAAGCCGCACACGCCGTGCGCGATACCGGCCAGAACAGTTATGATGCAGACGGAAATATAATAAAGCATAGTACCCTCTCTTAACGAATCATTGACTGCCAGAATTCTACGCCCGCCGCCGTGCTTTGTCAAGGCGTGCGGAAATGCGGCGGAATTCGGCGCGGGCGGCAAATTTTTATGGAACTTTTCCGCGTTGTATGCTACAATATTCCCCGTGAATTTAAAATGACTCCGAGGGAGGACAGAATGAACGACATAATACTCGTAAAGCTCGGCGAAATAATCCTGAAGGGGCTGAACCGCAGGTATTTCGAGCAGAAGCTTATGGCGAATATGCGCCGCCGGCTTTCGCATATAGGGAAGTTCAGGGTCTACTGCATCCAGTCCACCGTATATGTGGAGGCGCAGGAGGACAACGCCGATATCGACGCGGCGTTCGAGGCGCTGCAGAACGTGTTCGGCATAGTCGCACTGGTGCGCGCGGCGGCCTGCGAGAAGGACAAGGACGCGATAGCCGCGCTGGCGAAGGAATATCTGCGCGATGAAATGCTGCGCGCGAAGAGCTTCAAGGTGGAGTCCAAGCGCAGTGACAAGAGCTTCCCCATGACGAGCATAGAGCTCAGCCAGTACGTCGGCGGGGAGCTGAACGAGGCCTATCCCGATGTGAAGGTGGACGTGCACGAGCCGGAGCTTATCGTGCATATCGAGGTGCGCGACCTTGCGGCCTACGTCCACGGCGCGCCTGTGCCCGGCGCGGGCGGTATGCCTGTGGGCTGCAACGGCACGGCGGTCACGCTGCTTTCCGGCGGCATCGACAGCCCCGTGTCCAGCTATATGATCGCAAAGCGCGGCGTGCACCTTATCCCCGTGCACTTCTTCTCCTTCCCCTACACCTCACAGCAGGCCAAGGAAAAGGTGATAGAGCTGGCGCAGATAATCACGGCCTACTGCGGGAAGATGACGATGGAGATCGTGCCCTTCACGCACATTCAGGAGGAGATACGCGACAAGTGCCCGGAGGAGTACTTCACGCTGATAATGCGCCGGTTCATGATGCGCATCGCACAGCGTATCGCGCTGGACAACAACGCCAGGGCCATCGTCACGGGCGAAAACCTTGGCCAGGTCGCAAGCCAGACAATGGAGGCCATGGCCTCCACGCAGGCCGTGCTGCAATTGCCGGTGCTCCAGCCGCTCATAGGCATGGACAAGGAAGAGATAGTGCGCCTTGCACGAAAAATAGGCACGTTTGAAACGTCCATCCTGCCGTATGAGGACTGCTGCACGGTGTTCACGCCGCGGCACCCGCGCACAAGGCCGAAGCTGCGCGAGGTGGAGGCGGCGGAGAGCGCGCTGGACGTGGACGCGCTGGTCGAAGAGGCCGTAAAAGGAATAGAGAAAGTGACGGTGGGATGAAATGCCAAGAAGCTATGATACTGAAATAATCTCCGTCGGAACGGAGCTGCTGCTGGGACATGTGACGAATACCGATTCGCGCGACATATCCGAGCTGCTGTCGAAGATAGGCATAAATGTGCGCTATCACACGGTCGTGGGCGACAACCCCGAACGGCTTGAAAGCTGCATCGAGATCGCAAAGCAGCGCGCGGACATAATCATCACCACGGGCGGCCTCGGCCCGACCTGTGACGATCTGACAAAGGTGATAACGGCGCGCGCCTTCGGCCTTGAGCTGGTCGAGGTCAAAAGCGAGCGGGAGGGGCTGTACGAGTATATCAAGAACAGCCGCAACTTCACGCCGAACAACTATTCACAGGCCATGCTGCCGGAGGGCTGCACGGTGTTCCACAATACCTGCGGCACCGCGCCCGGCTGTGCCTTCGTCAAGGATGGGAAGATAGTCGTGATGCTGCCCGGCCCGCCGAAAGAGTGCTATACCATGTTCATGCGCAGTGCGCTGCCGTACCTGCGCCAGCTTTCCGATGAGCTGATAGTGTCGCACTCGATCAACATCTTCGGCATCGGCGAGAGCGCCGTGGACGATATGTTCTCCGGCGAGATGAACCTCATGAAAAACCCCAGCATGGCCCCCTACGCCAAGGAGTGCGACTGTCTGCTTCAGGTCACGGCCAAGGCGAAGAGCGAGGCGGCGGCAGAGGAGATGCTGCGCCCCGTGATGGAGCGCGTATGCCAGCGTTTGGGCGAGTATGTCTACGGCGTAGATGTGGAAAATCTGGAGCAGGGCGTTTTCGCCGCGCTGACGGCGCGCCCCATGACCTTCGCCACGGCGGAAAGCTGCACCGGCGGCGAGATCGCCAAGCGCTTCACCGACCTTCCCGGCGCAAGCCGCTTCTTCATCGGAGGACTCGTGACGTATAAGAATGACGCCAAGACGCGCCTGCTCGGCATCGACCCGGAGCTTATCCGCCAGAAGAGCGCCGTCAGCTATGAGGTGGCGCAGGCCATGGCGGAGGGTGTGCGCACGCGCCTCGGCGCGGATATCGGCATCGGCGTGACGGGCATTGCAGGCCCGCTTGGCGACGGGCTGCATGAGGTGGGCACGGTGTTCGTGTCCATGGCCGTCGAGGGGCAGACCTATGTGCGCGAGCTGCACATGGGAACCTACCGCACGCGCAGCTTCATCCGCCGCATGGCCGGGAACCACGCCTTTGACATGATGCGCCGCTATCTGAGCGGGCTGAACGTCGAAATGAAGTAATGGAATAAAAAAGAATGATAATAGTTCAGGACGCGCCGCATCTGCGGCGCGTCTTTGCATTATATCTTTGTGATTTGATCTATCGCGTACAGCGGCAGATCGACAAGCCCGTCTTCTTTCTTGTAGTCCGCCATGGATGTCCTGACAGAAACTGAGGGAGAGAATTTTTCACGGTAAGTCTTAAGACTTTTGGCTCTCAGGTTGAATTCTGCCTTTACCTCGACGGGCACGATAAGCTCGCCCGTATCGACGACGAAGTCGATCTCACAGGAACCTCTGTCATTTGTATAGTAATAAACATCCAAATCCTCAACAGTCTTTAACTGCTGACAAACATACTGCTCTGTTAGCGCGCCCTTGAACTCAACAAAAAGGCCGCTGCCATCAAGCAAGGTACGCTGACGAAGCCCGGCCATACAGCCAAGAAGGCCGACGTCCACCACAAACAGCTTGAATGCTTTCAGATCCTCATATGCACGCAATGGGATGCCCGCCGTGTTGACACGGCTGACTTTATGAACAAGGCCGCAGTCGCTGAGCCACATGATCGCGGTCTCGTAATCCTTTGCACGCGCGCCCTCACGAACGAGCCCATAGATGAACTTTTTGTTTTCCTTTGCTAATTGGGAAGGGATACTGTTCCACAGCATACGCAGCCGCGGAACGATCTCATTAGGCGCATGCTTGGAGAGATCCTGCTCATAAGCGGCGAGGATCCGCTTCTGAATTTCACGGACCTCATTGAAGTCCTTGTCCTCTGCAAAGCATTGCACGGCCTCCGGCATTCCGCCGACAAAGTAATATTGCTTCAAGGCGTCGATATAAGTCTGCTTGAAGCTTGTGATCATTTGAAAGTCCTGCTTATCAAGCAGCCCGGCAAAGCGCTCCTTGCCGGTCGCCATTAAGAACTCTTTGAAGGAAAGGGGATACAGCTTCAGAAAATCCACCTTGCCGACAGGGAAGGATGTGCCGTTATGCAGGGCAATGCCAAGCAGGGAACCGGCGCATACAATATGATACTGCGGCGCGTTTTCATAGAAATATTTAAGCGACGCCAACGCCCTTGGAACTTCCTGCACTTCGTCGAAAATCAGCAGAGAATTGCCGGGGTCTATCTTCCGGCCGGCGTACAGCTCAAGGCCCATTATCAGGCGCTCCGTGTCCAGATCGGAAGCAAACAGCTCTGCCATTCGGGAATTGGAGTCAAAATTGATATATACGGTGTCGGCATACGCCTGCCGACCGAACTCCTTCATCAGCCATGTCTTGCCGACCTGACGTGCGCCCTCAATGATCAAGGGCTTGCGGCGTTTGCTTTGCTTCCATTTCAATAGCTTTTCAATAGCGATCCGGTACATATACGCACCTCCGTTGTTATGGGTGATACAGTTATTATGGATGATACAAGTATAGTATAACGCACCATCACAAAAAATACAATGAGTTTTTGAAACGCAACCACACTTTTTACAGCGAATAAAGCGCGGATGCACCAGTTCATTCTCCGTATGCCGAATTCCCAAGCGGCAGCCGCGCACCGTGTATATGCACCTACACCCACGGGCGGCAAAAAAATTATTTTACCACTTGGCAAAATCGAACTACTGAATATAATGCAGTAGTGAAAGACGTAAAAAGAAAGGAGCTGCACATGAACGCGCAATATAAAAAAGGCGTGCTGGAGCTGTGCGTGCTGTCGCTGCTGCATAAGCGCGACTGCTATGGCTACGAGATATCGGAATTTCTCTCCCGGCACATCGACATCGCGGACGGAACGGTCTACCCAATTCTGCGGAAGCTGAAAGCGGACGGATTGCTGACCACATATTTGCAGGAAGAAAGCGGCGGGCCGCCGCGAAAGTACTACAAGCTCACGGAGCTTGGGCGGGAGACCTACGGAAATGACCGCGCGGAATATTTGAAGTTTGCACAGGAAGTAAGAAAATTGCTGAAGGATGAAAACAATGACGAAGAATGAATTCATGGCGAAGCTCACGGACGAGCTGAAAAAAAGAAATATTGAGGACGCCGCCGACGTGGCGGAGGAGTATGAGCAGCACTTTGTCTTTAAGCTTGCGGACGGCTACTCGGAGGAGGAGATCGCCGCGAAGCTGGGCGACCCGACCGCGCTTGCGGCACAGTTTGACATGGCGGCGCAGGGCGGCGAAAAGCGCTCTGCCGTGCTGACATGGCTGTGGCTGTGGCTGGCCGACTTCGTTTTCGGTATGGCCTCCGTGCTGCTGCTGGCGTTCGGCGTCGTGCTGGCCGCGTGCGTGCTCAGCTTCGGCCTGACGGGCGTGTGCCTTATATTCGACCTTGGCCGCCTGCCGTTCATCTCCCTGCCGGCGATGCCGTATTGGTGCGGCGCGATACTCGGCGTCAGCCTGCTTGCGCTGGCCGTGCTGGAAAGTCACGGCGCGCCCGTGTATCTGGAAACGCACAAGGCGGTCAACACGCGGATATATGCCCATCTGGGATTTCATACGGTCGATACCTGCGCCATCCCCGGCACCGGAATAACGCAGTATGCCATGCTTCGCCCGGCGCGCCGGCCTCTCCGTTAAGGAGAGGTTTTTTCTTGACATGCGCGACGGGATACGTTATAATGCAGCTGTACTAAGCGAATTAATACAGGAAACACGAACGGAGGCGAAAACGGTGATAAGCATAAACTACCGCGACGGGCGGCCGATATATGAGCAGGTGCGGGATAATTTCCGCGCGCTGATAATATCCGGGGCGCTGCCGCCGGGCTACAAAATGCCGTCCGTGCGCGAGCTTGCCGCGACGCTGGCCATAAACCCGAATACGATACAGCGCGCCTACAGAGAGCTTGAGGCAGAGGGCTGCATCGCCTCGGTGCCCGGCAAGGGCAGCTTTGTCAGTCTCAGCGAGGAGGCCGTGAAGCAGCGCGCGGCGGAGCTTAAGGAGAAGCTGACCGGCGTCGTGCAGGAGCTGAAGGCGCTGGGCGTGCCGGAGGCGGAGCTTATAAGGATAGTCAGGGGAGGCGAAAGCAAATGATGATAGAGGTGAAAAAGCTCGTCAAGAGCTTTGATGGGTTCCGCGCGCTGGACGCGCTGGACATAAACGTGCCGCGCGGCGCGGTGTACGGTCTTGTGGGGCCGAACGGGGCGGGCAAGTCCACGGCGATACGCCATCTCGCGGGCATATACCGGCAGGACTCCGGCGAGGTGCTGATAGACGGACAGCCCGTCTATGAAAATCCCGCGATAAAGGGCCGCATCGCGTACATTCCGGATGAGATATATTTCTTCACGCAGGCCGGTATCCGCGACATGGCGGATTTTTACCGCCACGTGTACCCGCGCTTTTCACAGGAGCGCTTTGAAGATCTGGGCGCGGCGTTCGCGCTTGACCCGAAGCGTCCCATGCGCAAGCTCAGCAAGGGGATGCAGAAGCAGGCGGCGTTCTGGCTGGCGCTGTCGCTGCGGCCGGACGTCGTCATCCTTGACGAGCCTGTGGACGGGCTTGACCCCGTGATGCGCCGCCAGGTGTGGGGCCTGCTGATGAGCGAGGTCGCCGAGAACGGCACGACGGTCATCGTCTCCTCGCACAACCTGCGCGAGCTTGAGGACGTGTGCGACCATGTCGGCATCATAAACCACGGCAGAATGCTGACGGAACGCGCGCTGAGTGAATTGCAGGACAACATCGTCAAGGTGCAGCTCGCCCTGCCGGACGGTGCGCAGCTTCCGCAGGGGCTGGAGGTGCTGCACAGCTCCTCCACGGGCCGTTTGCAGCAGCTTATCCTGCGCGGCAGGACGGAGGAGCTGACGAACGTGCTGGCCGCCGCCGCGCCGCTTTTCATGGACTTTGTGCCGCTGACGCTGGAGGAGATATTCATATACGAGCTGGGAGGTGCCGAACATGAAGCAAAAGACATCGTTCTTTAACTGGGGCCTGTGCCGAAGCTGGCTTAAGCGCTGCTGGCCGCTGTGGGCGGCTTATCTCGCGCTGTTGCTGTTTGCCCTGCCGCAGTCCGTGCCGGAGGCGCGGCGCTATACCGACAAGCTGTTCTACGCGGTCGAGGTCAACCGTTCCATCGTCGCTGTCGGCATAAGCATGGCGCAGACGTCGATTTTTGTGGGCATCATCGCGGCGATGGTGATGTATTCCTATATGTATTCAAGCCGCACCTGCGGCATGATGAACGCGCTGCCCATGCGCCGCGAGACCGTGTTCACAACGGCGTTTATCACGGGGCTTGCGCCGTTTATTATCGCTGATATCATCGCTATGGGCGCGGCGTGGGCGCTGTACGCCCGCACTGGCGTCGTCGAGGCGGGGAATATCTTCCTTGCGCTGGGCTATGCCGTGATGGGCAACACCGCCTTCTATGGCTTCGCGGTGTTCTGCGCGGTGCTGACGGGAAATCTCGTCGTGCTTCCGGCGGTGTACCTTGTGCTCGGCTGCACGGCGGCGGTCGTGGAGGTCGCCGTGCATGATATCCTCGGCACGATAGTCTACGGTTATCAGAGCAGCGAGGGTCTGGCGACGGTGTTTTCACCCATAATTGCGGTGATGAACAGTCTCAGCGTCTCGCAGGAGACGCGCTTCACGGCCGAAGGCACGTATGATCTGACGGGCCGTCTGCTGGTGACGGGAACGCCGCTCATGGCGGCGTACTGCGCGGCGGGGCTCATCCTTTCCGTGTGCGCGCTGCTCATCTACCGCCGCCGCGATATGGAGCGCGCGGGCGATGTGGTC
>URPU01000007.1 GCA_900549865.1 uncultured Eubacteriales bacterium | reverse complement strand
AATCCCTCCGGCGAAAATTTGCAAATTTTCGCCACCTCCCTTTTCAAGGGAGGCAAGGGGGCAGCGCGGCCCATTTACTTTGCGGCAGATCCTTTCACCCGTGCCGCGCGCAGACGGGCGGGGATGGAGTACAGCAGCCGGACGAGCCGTGCGGCGGCATAGCTCAGAGCGAGCAGCCACAGGAAAATAAGCGGGGCGTACTTCGGCGCGTAAATCGGTTTTTGGCACCAGTGATAGCACAGCAGGGCGTGGATGAGCCACATAGATGTGGACTCCTCCCCCAGCCTTTCCAGCACCGGCGCAATGAACGCGCCGAGCCGCGTGGAGAGCAGCGCCAGCGCGCAGGGGATAAACACGGCGGCATTGATGAAGTCATAGGCCAGCCAATTGAACGGGTGGATGTATATAAGCGCAGCCAGCACGACCACAGCCGCGGCGTAGCACAGGCTCCGCCGCCGCGCGCACAGCGCCTTCGCAGCGGAAAGCAAATCGTACTTTGCCATCAGCACGCCCATGGCGTAGGCCGGAAGCAGGGTCAGCGTTGTGTAGAGCTCCGTCCAGAATACAGTCCCGGCAAAGGCGGACAGCAGCGGAAGCTCCATCACACGCGGCAGAACGTAGTATATGACGGCGTTGCCGCCGATGAGCCACAGAAAGCTCCCCTCCGGGGAGGCGTTCTTCCTGTCCGCGAAGCGCCGCACGAGCGGGAAGCCGACCGTCAGCAGTGCAAAGGGTGTGATGAACCACCACTCGTTGCAGTAGGTGAAGCGCAGACCGAGAAAGCAGTATATGAGATCTTCCATAAAAGGACTGCCGTGCGCCTGCCCCAGCAGCAGCGAAATGGGAACCGCCAGCACGAACACGCGCCAGTATGCGCCGTACAGGCTGCGCAGATGCCGCGCCGTGAAGCGCTCCTCCCCGCCAGTGCGGGTGCAGGAGAGATACGCCCCATAGCCGCCCAGCAGTGTGAACAGCGCCACGCACAGCTTGCCGAACTGCCCCATGCACATCGCAAAGCTCATCCCGTTTATGAAGGGCACGGAGACGAAGCCAATGCCGTCCAGCCTTTCGGGGAAGGTGAACAGATGGTGGCACAGCATGAGGCATATGGCGATGCCTTTCAATATCTTGGTGTCGCGTTTTGTGAATTCCATCGGGCAGCTCACACCTCCGCGGCGGCGCGGAACAGCCGCGCGTATATCCGGCCAAGCGCGGCGTAGAAAAGCCGGATGAGCTTCGCCCCGGCGTAGCACAGCGCCACGAGCCATATGAATATGAGGATGGAGTACTTCGGCAGGAACACGAGGCGCTGCGCGAGGTGATACGCCAGCACCGTATGCAGCAGCCACATATACGTCGATTCCTCGCCCAGCTTTTCCAGCACCCACGCGGCGGGGCGGGCGATCCTGAGCGGCAGCACGATGAGCGCGCACACGACGACGAGCGCCGCGTTTATGAAGTCGTACTGCACCCAGTTATATGTGTGTATATACACCGTCGCCCCGAACACCGCGATCGCCGCCAGCACCCAGACGGGGCGCCCGGCAAGCTCACGCTTGACGGCGGAGAGCAGGCCGTATTTTGCAAACACGCAGCCGACAAGGTACGACGGCAGGACCGTGAGCGTGGCATAGCTGAGATCCCACAGCATGCTCGCGGCCAGCGGCGCGAACACGGGCAGCTCGCACAGCTCCGGCAGGACGTAGTATATAAACGCGTTTATGAGCAGAATGAGCGCGAAGTCCGCGAAGGGGCTGGCATTCTTGCGGTCGATGACGCGCTGCATGAATGGGAAGGTTATGGTCAAAAGCGCGTAAGGCACGACGAACCACCATTCCTCACAGAAGCTGAAGCGCATACCGAGGAAGCTGTATATCACGTCCTGCACGGGATGCTCCGCCGGGCCGAGACCGGCGAGAAAATAGAGAGGCACGCATATGGCGAACACCTTCCAGTAGGTCGTGTAAAGGCCGACAAGGTGCCGCCCCGTGAGGGCGGTGAGGTCGCCGTTCTTCTTCGCGGACACATATGTGCCGTAGCCGCCCAGCAGTGTGAAGATATACAGGCATACCCGGCTGAAATGGCCGAAAAAGGTGGCGAAGGGATAGCCGAAAACGGAGAAAAGCGACACGTAGCCCACACCGTGCAGCCTGTCGGCAAAGGTGAAGGTGTGGTGGCATATCATCAGGCAAATGGCTATGCCCTTCATTATTTTCGTGTCGCGCCGTGTGAATTCCATGTGCCCCACCTCCATCATACACCGGCGGCGCTTTTTGCGCCGCGGCTGGCGAATATGCGCGCGATGAGCCTGTATATCAGGCGTATAAGCTTCGCGCTGCCGTAGCTGAGCGCCGTGAGCCACAGGAAGATGAGCGGGGAATACCGCGGCAGATAGACAAGACGCTGAAGCCAGTAATAGCAGAAGAAGGTGTGCGTCAGCCACATCATGGCGGACTCCTCACCCAGCTTTTCAAAGACCTTACCGGCAAGCTGCATTGGCTTTGCCGGAAGCAGCACGGCGAAGAGGACGGCGAACACGGCGGCGTTGACAAAGTCGTAATACTTGTGGTTATACGGGCGCACGAAGAATATCGCCAGCATCCCGGCCAGCGCGGCGCAGCACCACAGCGGCTGCCCGCCGAAGCGCGTCTTGACGCGCGAAAGCACGTCGTATCGCGCGAGGATGCAGCCCGTCACATAGGCCGGGAGTATCTCAAGAAGCTCCTCCACGCGTGCCCAGAACACCGTCTGCGAAAGCAT
Source organism: uncultured Eubacteriales bacterium (assembly GCA_900549865.1). Taxonomy (GTDB): domain Bacteria; phylum Bacillota; class Clostridia; order Oscillospirales; family Oscillospiraceae; genus Limivicinus. The sequence goes on along the minus strand of URPU01000007.1, from coordinate 38,409 downwards.
GGAGAAAACGGGCTGCTCCATGACGGCGGGGATGATGTAGACGATGACCGTGTTCAGCACCGCGACGAGGAAAAGGTCGGTGTAAAGCGCGGCATTCTTCCGTTCAACAAAGCGCTTTATCGCCGGAAACAGCGCCAGCAGCACCGCGAACGGCAGCACGAACCACCATTCATCGTTGAAGCTCGTGCTCAGGCCGAGAAAGTTATATATGACCTCATGCGCAAGAAGAGAGCGCATCGCGCGCCATTTGTACACCAGCACCGGCAGACACACGGCGAACACCATCCAGAAGGTCTTGTAAAGACCCCATATGTGCCGCCTGACGAGCGCGCCGGTATCCCCGCCGCGCAGCGAGGACAGGTAGCAGCCGTAGCCGCTCATCAGCGTGAACAGCGGCACGCATATCCGGCCGAACGCGCCGAGGCACACGGAGAGGTTCGTGTCGTTGAAGCTCCACAGCGAGATGAACACGCCCTCCGTCACCCTCTCCGGAAAGGCGAAGAGGTGATGGTACAGCATCAGGCATATCGCCACGCCCTTTATGAACTTTGTATCCCGTTTTGTGAACTCCACGGCGAAACCTCCCGCCCGAGGCGATAATAATAAAAACAATTATACCCGCCCCTCCGCGTTCCGTCAAGTTTTGACAGACAGCGGCGGGAGGAAGCCCAAGCCCCGCGGCAGATACTCGCCGCGGGGCTGGTCAGGTCAATCGGATATTACATATGTGCCGTTTCCGGCTGCGGAAAAGCTCTTTGCGCACACGGAGCCGCTGCCCGCGTCAAAAGCCACAGCGGCGTCCGGGAAGGCTTCGGAAAACTCAAAGATGCTTTCCCCGTCCAGTGTGATGCGGCCGCCGTCGCCCTGAGTGATCAGTTGAAGCCGGCCAGCGGCGGCGGGTATGCCGCGCGAGAACTCGGCCATGTCATATAGGCGCAGTGCGCCGTCCTCGCACACGGCGAGCAGGCCTCCGGCGGCGTCAAGCTCTCCGCCACTGCCGGAAGGATCCAGATTTATGATCAGCTTCTGGATGCGTTCATCCGCAAGCGCCGGGGAACCGGCGGGGATGCAGACGAAGCTGTCTATATCCGCGCCGCTCAAAAGCATCAGCCAGACGGCAAGCTCATTCTGTCCTGTGAGAAGGCCGCGCTTCAGCGCAAGATAAGCGCTGTAGTCTGCGTTCCATGAGGAATACGCTTCGTCGCCGCGCCTGTCCGGAAGACCGTAATTGGCGCGGATGTATTCCCCAAGATAGCGTGTGGTCTTCCTCGCGCCGGAGGGGTTGAGGTGGGAGGCGGCATCATAGCAGTCCGTGTCGAAGCTGACGACGTCCGTGCCGAGGAAATTGATGTAATCAAGCCCGTGCGCTGCAGCAAAGCCGGAGATATAATTGGCCTCCATCCACTCATGCTCCCCGGCGGGGAAGGGAAGATAGGTCAGCAGAACGTCTATGCTGTGGGCGCGGCACTCTTCGGCGATGCGTCGGAGATAGCTTATGCCAGTGTTATCGGGCAATACGTCAAGCGCCTTGGCCGATGGTGCAGACACGGCGGGCACGGCGACGCCAACGCGTGAATCCGCGCCCTTTTCCGGGGAGGTCGGGGTCTTGAAATCCTTGGAGGTAAGCTCCTTCCAGCGGGAGTGATACACGGAGAAATCCCAGATGAAATCGAACCGCCGCCCGGAGTCGGCGTCAAAAAGGTCATTTATGGCGGCAAGCTTCGTCCTCGTCAGAGGGAAGGCGTCCAGCGAGAGGTGCGCGTAATCGACGCTTGTGCACTTTTCCTCCAGACAGGCGCCGTAGCAGTCTATTATCACAAGCCTCGGCGACGTATACTCCAGCGCGTTCATCAGAACCCAGTAGTTTAATGCCATGGTGCTGGAATGTCCGGCAAGGTTGTAGGACGTGACACCGAAATCCTTCCACAGCTCCATGGGGAAAAAGGCGTTGAGCACGTGACTCGTCCCGAGATACAGCACGTCGAGATCCTGCGTTGCTTCAAAAAAGGCGGCGTATTTTGCGCGGCTATCCTTGCGTTCCGTCACTGTGGAGAGAATATGCAGGCCGCCGAGGGAAAGACACACGAGCAGGACAACGCAGAGGATGCGCTTTATATATTTTTGCAATTGTCCCGCCCCCTAGAACTGAAAATAAATGAAGCTTGCGGCGTCATAGCCGCTGCCCCACACGCCGAAAAGCATGATGAAAAGGAATGAAAACACTATCACAGCGATCTGGAACCACCAGTCCTGCCGCGCGATGACCTCATGCACGACGACGTTCTTATACCGCAGCAGGTCAGACACGAAGAGCACGCACAGACACACGGCCAGAAGCGTCATATCCTGTATGCCGAGCCCCGTTCCCTGCGCAAGCGTGCCGTCAAAGAATATCCACAGATCGCCTGCATGCAGCATCCCGCGGACGATCTGCACGGCCGCCCATAGGCTGTCTGCACGGAAAAAGACCCATGAAAGGTCGATGAGCACAAAGGTCGCGGCGGTCTTGACGAGCCGGTGGCTCAGCGTGCCGCGGTCAAGGCCCAGTGTGCGCACGGCAAACTCGCGCACGGGGCGGAGAAAGTCGCCGATTACCTGATATATGCCGTTTATAAGCCCCCACGCGACAAAGGTCCAGTTCGCCCCGTGCCACAGGCCGCTGACGGAGAAGGTGATGAGAAGGTTGAGATACTTCCTCTTTTTGCCGCGGCGGTTCCCGCCGAGCGGGATGTAGAGATAATCCCGGAACCAGCTTGAAAGGGATATGTGCCATCTGCGCCAGAATTCCGCAACGGAGGCGGAGAGATACGGTGCGTCGAAATTGCGCATGAGCTCAATCCCGAGAAGCCGGGCAGAGCCCGTTGCTATCATGGTGTAGCCGCAGAAGTCGCAGTATATCTGAAAGGCGAAGAAAACCGTCGCCGTAATGAGATACCACCCGCCGGAGTAGACATACTCCTGCCAGCTGCCGTATACGGCGTCAACGTATATGCCCAGCCTGTCGGCCAGAACGAGCTTGAGAAAATAGCCCCACAGCATCAGAAGCAGGCCGTCTCTGAAATTGGCAAATTTCAGCTTCTGCGGCACGGCAAGCTGCTTCAAAAGATTCTTGGACCGCTCAATAGGCCCTGCGACGAGCTGCGGAAAGAACGACACGAAAAGCGCATAGCGAAAGAAATTCTTCTCCGCGTATATGTCGCCGCGGTACACGTCGATGGTGTAGCCCAGCGCCTGAAAGGTGTAGAATGAGATGCCGACGGGGAGAATGACGTCAAAGCCTGCGCGGCGCGGCAGCACGCCGGCCAGAGACAGCAAGCGCGCAAGGCTGTCCCACGCGAAGTTAAAATACTTGAAAAAGAAAAGTATAGCGAGGTTTATGATAAAGCTTGCCGCGACGCAGTATTTCTTCAGCCGTGCGGATTTCTCATCCGCGTACCCGGCGGACTTTATCCGCTCTATCCCCAGGGCGCACAGATAGGTCGTGAACGTGGAAAACAGCATCAGCAGTGCGTATTTCGCGTTCCAGCACATATAAAAATAGTAGCTGGCCGCCAAAAGCCACAGATAGCGCAGCCTGTTCGGAATCACGTAGTATACAAGCAGCACTAGGGGCAGAAATATTAGATATTGCGCAGAATTGAAAAGCATTCCGGCGTCTCCTGTACATTATTGCAGTATGATGAATAATCCTATCATACGGGGGGCGTTAATTCAAGCGCCGCGCCCGCTTCTTTGGCGAAAAATTTGCCTTTACGGGCGCGGGTTTGCAATTTTTCCGCCTATGCTGTACAATAGCGGCGGGGTGGAAAAAATGTATAACTACAAGCTGACGCTGTGCTATGACGGCGGCCGGTACAAGGGCTGGCAGAGGCAGGGCAACACCGCAAACACCATACAGGCCAGAGTGGAGGACGCGCTGGAGCGCGCCGCCGGAGAGCGGGCGGAGATCGCCGCTTCTGGGCGGACAGACGCGGGCGTGCACGCGAAATGCCAGGTGTGCTCCTTCAAAACGGCGAAGGAGCTTGACTGCGAGAAAACGCTTGCGGCCCTGCGGGAGCATCTGCCGGAGGACATAGGCGCGCTGTCGATGGAGCGCGCGGGAGAGCGCTTTCACGCGCGGCTGAGCTGCCGCGGGAAGACCTATGTTTACCGCGTGTGGAACAGCGCCGCGCCGAACGTGTTCGAGCGGCGGTATATGTACCGCTACAGCGCGCCGCTGGATATAGAGCGGATGCGCCGCGCGGCGGCACTTCTGGAGGGGGAGCATGACTTCACGGCCTTCTGTGCGAACAGGCGCATGAAAAAGTCCGCCGTGCGCCGCCTTGAGAGCATCGTCATAAGCGAAAACGGCGGAGAGCTGCGCTTTGAGCTGACGGGCGACGGATTTTTATACAACATGGTGCGGATAATCGTGGGCACGCTCATCGAGGTGGGCGCGCACAGCCGCGCGGCGGAGGATATGCCCGCCATACTCGCCTCAAAGGACCGCGAGCGCGCCGGATACACCGCGCCCGCGCAGGGGCTTTCGCTGTGGCAGGTGCGGTATTGACTGCCGCGCGAAAAAACAGCGGAAAAACCAAAAGTTTTAGTTGACATGAGAACAGAATATTGTTAGAATGAGTCGTCTCAATTGGATAGACGGTAGGTTGGTCAATATATCCAAAGCAAGATAACGACCGCTGTGCACATTGCATAGCTGAGGCCAGACGGACAGCCGGGTCGAATGCCGAGTTCCGCGGAATGCGGCGGCAACTTCTGTTGCCTTATTGATTTGGCGGGGGTCTCCCGCCGGAGCTTGTGAAAAGCTCAAATTTTATAAGTTGGTTACTATAAACCGGTGCTGCATGGCAGACAAACTTGTGAAATGGTCAATAAGAGTAGTAAAAGTAGTTTCTTGCTATATAGACTCTCAAACCAATTGGGATAGGCGCCTTGGCGTATATATGCCGGGGCGGGCGCTATACATATCACAATGACGTATGCTGTGTGCATACGTCATTTTTTCTTTCTGGGAGGGGAAGGGCTATGAAAAAAATAATTGAGCTGAAAAACGTCACAAAGTCCTTTGACGGAGAGACTGTGCTGGACAATATAAGCCTCGATATCTATGATAACGAGTTTATCACGCTGCTCGGCCCGTCCGGCTGCGGAAAGACAACGACGCTGCGGCTCATAGGCGGCTTTGAAACGCCCGACAGCGGCGACGTTGTGTTCATGGGTGAGAGGATAAACGACGTGCCGCCGTACAAGCGCAACGTAAACACGGTTTTTCAGCGCTACGCCCTGTTCCCGCATCTGAACGTGTTTGAAAACGTGGCCTTCCCCCTGCGCGAAAAGAAGCTGCCGCACGGCGAGATCACGGAGAAGGTGAAGGCGATGCTGGCCATGGTCGCCCTGACGGGGTTTGAGCACCGCAGCGTCACCAGCCTTTCCGGCGGACAGCAGCAGCGCGTGGCCATCGCCCGCGCGCTCGTCAGCAGCCCGAAGGTGCTGCTGCTGGATGAGCCGCTTGCCGCGCTCGACCTCAAGCTGAGGAAGGACATGCAGACGGAGCTGAAAAAGATACAGAAGGCCACGGGGATAACCTTCGTGTTCGTCACGCACGATCAGGAGGAGGCGCTGTCCATGTCCGATACCGTGGTGGTGATGAGCGAGGGGCGCATACAGCAGATAGGCACGCCCATCGACATTTATAACGAGCCGCAGAACGCCTTCGTGGCGGACTTCATCGGCGAGAGCAACATCGTGGACGGCGTGATGCTGGCCGACTATAAGGTCGCGTTCTCGGGGCACACCTTTGACTGCGTGGACTTCGGCTTTGAAAAGCGCGAGCAGGTGGACGTCGTCGTGCGGCCGGAGGACGTGGACATCGTGCCGGAGGAGAAGGGGATGCTGAAGGGCGTCGTCACGGCGGTGACCTTCCTCGGCGTGCACTATGAGATAATCGTGGACATAAACGGCTTCAAATGGATGATACAGACGACGGACTTCGTGGACGTGGACGAGCATATCGGCCTTTATATCGAGCCGGACGCCATACACATCATGAAAAAGTCCGAGTATTCCGGCATGTACGGCGACTACTCGTCCTTCTCCAACGAGCTGGACGAGCTGAGCGACGCGGAAAGCGAGATGGAAGAATGAGACCGAATGCCAATGCAAACCGCGCCGGTCTCGTGCAGCGGCTGACGCTTGCGCCATATTCCTTCTGGGCGGTGCTGTTCGTGGTGGTGCCGCTGTTCTTCGTGGCGTACTACGCCTTTACCGACGCGCAGTTCAACTTCACCCTTGATAATATAAGCCGCTTTTTCACCGCAACCTCCGCCGTTGACGGCGGGCGGGAGGTGCACACCTATCTCATCATCTTCCTGCGCTCTCTCAAGCTGGCGGTGATATCCACCGTGATATGCCTCATCATGGGCTATCCCATGGCCTATATCATTTCCCGCGCCGCGCCGCGCGCGCAGAAGATAATGATAACGCTGATCATGATCCCCATGTGGATGAACTTCCTCATCCGCACCTACGCGTGGATGACCATTTTGCAGGACACCGGCATATTAAACGGCTTTCTGTCCATGCTGGGGCTTGGGCGCGTGCATATAATCGGCACGGAGGCCGCCGTCGTGATAGGCATGGTGTACGATTACTTTCCGTATATGATACTGCCGATATACTCCGTCATGGCGAAGATGGACGTGCGCCTGATAGAGGCCGCGCGCGACCTCGGCTGCAACAGCGCGGGCGTGCTGCGCCGGGTCATATGGCCGCTGAGCCTGCCGGGCGTGATATCCGGCGTGAACATGGTGCTCATCCCGTCCATATCCACCTTCTACATCTCGCAGAAGCTCGGCAACGGCAAGTTCTATCTCATCGGCGACGCGATAGAGGGGCAGTATGTGGCGAACAACCTGCACTTTGCCGCCGCGATAGCCTTCGTGCTGATGATAATTCTGCTGGCGTGCATGGCGCTTTTGCAGCACGCGGCCGGGAAGCGCGCCGCGGTGTGAAGGGAGGCACGGATATGAGAAAAATGTCAAAGGTCTACACGGCCCTTATAATGATATTCCTCTTTGCGCCCATTGCGATACTGCTGGTGTTCTCCTTCAACGAGGCGAAGAGCCTTTCCGTGTTCTCGGGCTTCTCGCTGAACTGGTACAGGGAGCTTTTCCGCGACGCGGAGACGCTGGGCGCAGTGCGAAACACGCTGGTGCTGGCGCTGTGCGCCGCGGTCGTGTCCACGGTCATGGGCACGGCGGCCGCCGTCGGCATAAACAAGCTGCGCAACCGCGCCATGCGCGCCGCGATGGACACCGTCACGAACATACCAATGATAAACCCGGATATAATCACGGGTATCTCGCTCATGCTGATGTTCGTGTTCGTGGGGCGGCTTTTCGGCGCGGCGACGAGCCTGAGCTTCTGGACGATGCTGATCGCGCACGTGACCTTCTGTTTGCCCTACGTCATATTGCAGGTGCTGCCGAAGCTGCGCCAGATGGACAAGGCGCTGCCTGAGGCCGCGATGGACCTCGGCTGCACGCCGGTGCAGGCGTTCATGAAGGTGGAGATACCGGAGATAATGCCGGGCGTCGTGACGGGCTTCATCATGGCCTTCACGCTTTCGCTGGACGACTTTGTGATAAGCTATTTCACCTCCGGCAACGGATTTGAGACGCTGCCCATACGCATATACTCCATGACGAAAAAGACCGTCACGCCGAAGATGTACGCGCTGGCGACGATAATCTTCTTCGTCATCCTCGCCCTGCTTATCCTCACGAACCTTGTGGACGACGATTCGCGCGCGCGCCCGGCGCGCGCCCGGCGCTTCCTACTCTCCCACCTGGTCTGGCAGTACCATCGGCGAGCGAGCAGGCGCGTACAGCGCGCCGCCGCCGGGGTCATCGGCGGCGTTCTGGCCGCGGCGGGGATAGCGGTGCTCATCCTCTCCGGCAGCGGCACGCAGGAGCTGAACGTATATAACTGGGGCGAATATATCTCCGACGGGTCCGACGACTCGCTCAACACCATAGAGGCGTTTGAGCAGTGGTACGAGGAGACCTACGGCAAGAAGGTGAAGGTCAACTACACCACCTTTGCCAGCAACGAGGATATGTACGCAAAGCTCTCCTCCGGCGCTGTCAGCTTCGACGTGGTCATCCCATCGGACTATATGATCGCGCGTATGCGCAGCGAGGGTATGCTTCTGCCGCTGGACTACAGCAACATACCGAACTACAGCAATATTTCGGACAGCTTCCACGGACTGTACTACGACCCGGACGACGAGTACACCGTGCCGTACACCTACGGCGTGGTGGGCATCATATACAACGCCGCCGTCGTCGATGAGGCCGACGCGAACGACTGGAACCTCATGTGGAACGAAAAGTACGCCGGGAGCATCCTCCAGTTCAACAACTCCCGCGACGCCTTTGCGACGGCGCAGTATAAGCTGGGTCTCGACGTCAACGACACGGACCGCGCGAAGTGGGACAGCGCCCTTGCGGAGCTCAAGCGCCAGTCGCCGCTGGTGAAGAGCTACGTCATGGACGAGGTGTACAACATGATGGAGTCCGGCGAGGCGGCGATAGCCCCGTACTACGCGGGCGACTACTTCACCATGCTTGACGCGCAGGCGGATGGGGTTGATCTCCGGTTCTACTATCCGCAGCGCACGAACTACTTCATCGACGCGATGTGCATCCCGAGCTGCTGCCAGAACAAGGAGCTGGCCGAGATATTCATAAACTACATGCTCTCGCCCGAACCGGCGATAGCAAACGCCGAATATATCTGCTACGCCTCACCCAATTCCGCCGTATATACCGACGAGGGGTATATCGATGACATGGGCGAGGACGCCATGGAGATACTCTATCCGGAAATCGGCGATTTCAGTGCGCGGTATAACGAGTTTGCCTTCCGCAGCCTTGACGCGGAGACGCTCGACTATGTCAACTCCCTGTGGGAGACGCTGAAAATAAGCTGACGAGGTGAAACCGAGTTATGCCGATGCCAATCGCAGCGGGCGCGGGCAACAAATGGCGCGGATGTTAAGAGACGTTCTTTGACTATTCCGCCGAATGTATGTGCAAAGCGGCAATGAAGTTTGCTGCAAAAAGAGAATAGATAAGCCAAAGCCCCGGATAACGTTGATAAAGAGCGTTATCCGGGGCTTTGAGCATGCATGGCATAGATATTTCTTCTCATCTGCGAAGTGCTTTTGCCGGAGCGGGAGGGGTATCTGCGGACAAAGGCACAGCATATGCTTTGCCTTGAGGTCAGCAGCACCAATCGCGCCGAATTGGATGGCGTAAAATGTTCCTGGTACTTGCCATTAAAATCTTTATTAAATTGTTCAAAGCAGAAATTATGGTTGTTTTCATCAATATTATCTTGGCTTTTTGTGTAGCTCGACCAAAAAAGTTTTAAATCTGGAAAGCCTTTACACTGCCATTGAATTATTCAATGAACAATTCAACATGCTCCGCTTCACCAAGCTGATTCTGCAATTAAAACAGCCGTGCAGCAAAATTGACAAGAAGATGTTTTTTTGTATAATTGCAGATGCGGGCTGACCTGCCGCAAGCTAAGCGCCCAACGGGCATCTCAAGTGTTTTTAACAGATTTTGTGCTTGAGCGGATAATTATTTTCGGCTCATATTCAACTCTAGTTATTCCTGTTGCCGATATATCAGTTATATGGTATACGTCCTCGTCAATCTTCCTTAAAAGCATGTCCACGGCATCCTTCGCCCTCAAATGGTGATAGTGCTCGACAGTCGTCAGCGACACGTTGCTCATCTCAGAAAGGTGTATGTTGTCGCAGCCCATCACCGAATAGTCTTGAGGAACGCGCTTATTGTTCCGCTTCAGTGCATCCAGAATGCCGAGACATATCATGTCATTATATCCAATTATCCCGGTGTATTTGTCTCCGTACTTTTCAAGGAATCTATTAGTCAGCAATGTTCCAGCGGCATAATCCTCCACCGTTCCGCGCGGAGAGATTCTCTCGTTTTTAAGAGTGACCAAACGAATGGCATCATCGCTGAATCCATATTCCCTGTAGGTTGCCCTTATGCCCTCAAGCCGCTGAACACGGGTAACATACTTTCGGTTTATATCTGTTGCGATATATGCAACGTTTTTGTGCCCCAATTGTATCATGTGCTCTGCAATAATTTTCCCTATGCCGAAGCTGTTCACCATTACAGAGTCAACCTTGATGTCGAGATTTTTGTCGCACACCACAACACAGGGCTTAAGCACTGACGCGCGTTCAAGAATACTCAGGTTTTCAGGCTGATACAAAAAAACGGCGCCCGCTACGGGCAGAGTTTTTATGCATTGGAGTATGCTGTTCTCAAGTCTTGAATCCCTGAAGGTGTTCAAAGTTATGCAGATGTACCCTGCCTCGGAGGCGCGAGCCTGTACAACAGAAAGCTGAACGGAATAGCTAAGGTTATTGCAGGATGGCAGCACAACCAATAGGATATTCTCTTCTTTTATTCCGTTTTGTATTGTACCGCGGTAGCCAAGCATGTTGCAGGCATCCAGCACTTTTTTTCTTGTTTCATCTGTAAAACTGGCGTTGCTGTAATTATTGAGTATCATGGAAACCGTAGCTTGAGATACTCCGGCAAATTCTGCAACCTGCTTTGCTGTTACAACTTTTTGATTTCTTCCCATGATGCGACCTCTGTATGCAGTGTTTTTTGTTTAATAGCATAACAGATTATATAACATTTATTGAGTCAGGAAAAGCCCCTATTTTGCCGCGCTTAGTTTGTATTATTCAGTGCGTATGTTCGTGTAGAAGCAAGGACCTGCGCCTTGAAATAAAAAAAAGAAATGAAAGGAAAAAAGAACAAATGAAAAACGCAAAGAAACTTCTCGTTCTTCTGGTGGTTTTCGCAATGCTACTGAGCCTGTGCGCATGCGGCGCACAGCAGAAACAGCCCGAAGAGAAGAGCGCAGCTTCCGCAGCGGAAGGAGCTGCATCCGCAGAAAAAACCAGAATAGAGGTGTGGCACAGAGCTTCTGCCGACATGGGCGCAAACGTCCTTGAAGAGGCTGCTGCCGAGTTCAACGCCAGTCAGGACAGCTTTGAGATAGTTCCTGTCTACAACAGTGGCGAGTACAAGGGACTTATCCAGCAGATGGTCGCCGATGCTGCAAGCGGAAGCACACCCGGCATTTGCCAGATTTCTTACACATGGAGCAACTTCCTGTGCGAGAATTTCCCCACCACCGACATCGCTTCACTTGAGGGCGGTGAAGAGTTTCTGACTGCTTTTGACAGCAACCTTGTTGACCTCTGCAAGAACCCCGATGGTTCTCAGGTAGTTGGTATCCCCATTGCAAACTCCTGCCCCATTTTCTACTATAATATTGAAGTTTGCCAGGCTGCCGGTCTTGACACCAGCAATCTCCCCACCACTTGGGAAGAGGTCGTCGAATGGGCAAAGGCTATCGTTGCAAACACCGACGCTGAGGGCTTCAGCTTTGCAGCTCCCCCCGATTTCTGGCTTGAAGAGTGGCTGATAGAGGCAAATGGCGGTGAAATCTACACCGAAGAGAATGGCACCTATGTTGCACACTTTGACGATGAAGCTGCTGTCAGCGCAATGCAGGAAGTGGCCGATCTGTATGCTGATGGCACCGGCGTGTTCCTTTCCGGCGCAGATGCAATCAAGGAAGCCTTCTCCTCCGGCAAGCTTGGTATCATGATCGCTACCATCGGCTGGTCTACCGGCTTTACCACTTCCTGCGCATTTGACTGGCAGGCCGCCTCTGTTGTGTCCTGCAAGGGCAATCCTGTCACCGCGCCCGTGGGCGGCTCTATGTTCTGCATTACCGCCACTGATCCTGCTGTGCAGGAAGGCGCATGGCAGTTCCTCCAGCTTCTTGGAAACGCCAAATATATTGAGGCATGGTCAGAGGCAACTGGTTACCTCCCCGGCAGGGCAGATGTGCGTGAGTCTGATGGCTTCAAAGCATACGTTGAAGAGCATCCCTATCTTAACGCCGGTTTGAACGTCATAGATGCGCTGAATACTCCGGTAGCATTTCCCGGCTCCTCCGCGCTCCAGCTTCAGGACGACTTCTGCAATGCACGTGATGCTATCTACACCGGTCATGGAACTGCGCTCGACGTAATGACTGCTCTTGCCGAGTCTGCAAATCAGCTTATGAATGAGGGCTGATTGCCTCAATCGCTGATTAAGGCATAATTATAAAGGCGTGCTGCGCTTCAAAGCCTAACAGCACGCCTGTTTAGTACATATGGAGGACCTGCCGCCTGCATGGCAATAGCATGATATGGCGCAGCTCCTCCATACGCGAGGCTTTATAATATTTCAGCTTGTCAAAAAAGCCTCGCAGAGTTTCGCGTCCGCAGACGCGAAATGAGTATGATCAGTTTCCTGACGCGACATGTGCGTGGAGAAAAATACTTTGCGCGAAGTGAGCGTCGAATTGTCTGCTATAAGCGGACAGTAGGGGCGCGATACGCAGCGAAGCTTTCTCGAAAAAGTGACAAGGCCACTTTTTCGACAGTCTCAATAATTATTTGTGCGGTAAAACCCCATGGAGGATTACTATGAACGGTTTATATTATTCAAGCTATGGCTCAGATCAGGATCAGTATCCGCATATGCTTTCTGTGCTGGAAAAGTGCAGCCCGCTGAATGTGGGCGTTGAGCTTGCAATTTACACCAGAAATTCTGCTCGTCCACAGCACATTCCAAATTTGTTGCAGGTCAAAGAACAGTTTGCCAAGTATCCCACGCTTTTCCACGGCCCGTTTTTCGAATTGGAGGCTACCAGTGAGCCTGACAGCGAGGCCGCCGCTTATATGAAGGAATCCTATGAAATTTCCTATGATCTGTGCAGGCAGTTTCATGCACCTTCTATCGTTATGCATACCAATCAGATTTCCTACGAAGATAAGGACAAGCTCCACCTTCAGGACAATTCCCGCAATATGATTATTGCGCTTGGTGAAATGGCGCGTAAGGCTGGTATTGAACTAACAGTTGAAAACGTAGGCTTCAATTACAACCATAGCGTGCTTTTCTCCGAAGATGAATTTATAGAGCTGTTCAGCAGTATCCCCGATGATATTATGTGCCTTATTGACTTAGGCCACGCAATTCTTAATGACTGGAATATCGAGCGGCTTATTGCCGCACTTAACAAACGCATCACCGCTTACCATATCCACAATAACCAGGGCGTGAGAGATACCCACAGACCTCTCTTTGAAGCCGGCATGAAGTACTCACGCCAGCAGATAAGAGATTTGTTCAAGGCGATGGAAAAGTATTCTCCCAAAGCGCACTGGATTTTGGAGTATTCTCCCGGCAAGCACATCACTCCTGAGCTCATGTACAATGATTTTACCGAGGTAAACTCCATGGTAAAAGATATTCACAGTTCGCTCTAATATGTGAAAGGAAAGGTCGGCTTATGGCTAAGCTTTCGAATAAAAACCCAACGCTAAGCAAAAAGAATTACATACGCAGAGAGCATCGCCTTTCTTTTTGGCTGCTGCTGCCCACAATAGTTGTTTTTGCGGTTTTTATGTTCTGGCCGGTTATTTATACCGTTTATCTCAGTTTTTTGAAATGGAACATGATAAGTCCGGTAAAAACCTTTGTTGGCTTCAATAACTACGTTAAAATCTTTAAGAGCACAGAGTTTATTGTCACACTGAAAAACACGGGACTTTATATGCTGCTGTTTGTTGTGATAGATGTGGTGGTGCCATATATTGTTTCCTATTGTCTGACTTACCTGGTAAAGAGGCTGAAAGGCTTTTATAAAGTTGCAATTTTTGTGCCCAGCCTTATATCTCTCGTCATCGGCGGTCTTATTATGAGCTGGATTTGGAACTCCGTCTCCGGGCCCCTTGCCACAATATGGTCGTTCTTTGGCGGTAAATTCCCCAACTGGGCCGCGACAAGCGGACTGGTGATTGTTGTTATATCTATGGTGGTGTCGTGGAAGATGTTCGGCTATAACGTCATCGTTCTGGTCTCCGCCATTGACAATGTTCCCATGGAGCTTATAGAAACTGCAAAGATAGAAAACACACCCAATGTTGAGATCTTTTTCAAGATAGTATTGCCGCTGACTTCTGCGCAGGGCATATATACGCTGATTATATCTCTGGTTTGGGGGCTCACATGGTCGTATACACCGCTGAATATCCTGACATCGGGCGGGCCGAACAACCTGAGCACGAACGTGATATTCGAGGTTTACGAGAAGGCCTTTACTATTTTTTCAACAGGCGAAGCTTCAGCTCTGGCTGTAATTGCCCTGTTTCTATTTATTGTTTTCCTTGTTCTCGAATTTGTGTTTGTAGAAAAGAGGGTGTTCTATGAAAACTAAAAAGTCTGCACTCTCTGGTAAGCAAAAAACAGCCATAAGCGCGGCTATAGGTCATGTTGTCCTTCTGGCAGTGATCGTGCTTATGCTCTATCCGGTGGCTTTTGCTGTGGGCGCCTCTTTTAAGCCCCAAACGGAGATTTTCACAAATGTTTTGAATTTTTTCACCAAAAACCCGACCTTGGATAATTTCGCGCGCAATAGAGAGAATCGACTACTTCAAGGTGGTGTGGAACACCTTTGCAATAGCTTTTTGCGTGATGGCTTTCAAGGTGTTTACCAGCTATCTTTGCGCGTATGCCTTTGTTTTTCTCAACTTTCCGTTGAAAAAGCTGCTGTACTTTGTGCTTATTTCCACGATGTTCATTCCGTTTACCGTAACCATGATACCCAACTACATAACAATTTCTAAAATGGGGCTGAGGGATAATATTATTGGTGTTATGCTGCCGCAGCTCAGCGATGCAATGGGAATTATGCTTTTACGGCAGCAGATGAGAACAATTCCTCGTTCTCTTATTGAAGTGGGCAAGCTGGAAAAGTCGAGCCATTTCACTATAATGACGCAGATTGTCCTCCCGATAGCGAAGCCGTGTGTAATTTCGACCGCTATTATCTTCTTCATCAATTCGTGGAACGAATACGTGTGGCCGCGGCTTATACTGAAAACAACAGATAATTACACACTTTCTCTTGCACTCCAATTGTTTGTTGACTCCGAGGCGGGCAGCGGAATGGGAATATGCATGGCTATGTGCGTTCTTACAATGCTGGTACCTCTCGTTTTGTTTATCATTTTCCAGCGGCAGATTATGGCCACCTATGCCAGCTCAGGCATAAAGGGGTAAGGAGGTAAGTATGACAAAAACAGGTGAGATTAGATTTGAGCATGTGAAAAAGGCTTACGGGAACAATGTTATTATCCCAGACCTGGATCTCGTAATAAAACCCAACGAAAGAACCATCCTTTTGGGACCGTCAGGCTGCGGGAAAACCACTACGCTCCGCATGATAGCAGGACTTGAGGATATATCCGGAGGAAACCTCTACATGAATGGCGAAAGAGTAAACGATGTACAGTGCGGTGACAGAGATATAGCAATGGTTTTCCAAAATTACGCCCTCTTTCCCCATATGACGGTTTTCAAAAACATTGCCTTCGGACTACGCACCTTCAAGCTGTCCAAGGCAGAAATAAAAGCGCGTGTGGACAACATGATTCATATCATGGAGCTGGACGGACTGAGCGAGAGACTCCCGCGTGAGCTGTCCGGCGGACAGCGGCAGAGAGTGGCGCTGGCGCGCGCTGCGGTGAAAAACGCCTCATTCTTTCTGCTGGATGAGCCGCTTTCCAATCTGGATGCACAGCTCAGAACACAGGCGAGGAAAGAATTGGTCAAGCTTCATGAAATGCATAGACCTACCTTCGTCTATGTTACCCATGACCAGATAGAGGCAATGACCATAGGGCAAAACGTGGTTTTGATGAACAAAGGCAGAATCCAGATGCAGGATACGCCGTACAACATCTACCACAGGCCTATAAATATCTTTACAGCCCGTTTTATTGGTTCTCCGCCTATGAACATTGCAAAGGTGGACATAGATGGAAACAATATTTCTGCCGGGAACGCACAAATTCCGCTGTCTTGTGAATGGAAAAAGCAGATTGGTGATGCAAAGAGGCTTTATATAGGCATTCGCCCGGAGAACATCGCGCTGACAAACCACTACACCGAAGGCTCGATTGAAGTAGTTATCAAATATACAGAAAACTATGGCAATAAGCTGGGCATATATTTTGACATCGGCGAAAGCGAATTTATTGCAATGCAGGAGCAGTATGAAACCGCCGAGGTCGGCGCAAAAGTATACTGGAGGCCTGATTATTCAAAGCTGTCCTTCTTTGACGAGCAGACCGAAAATAACATTGGCTATCCGCAGGAGTATCTCACTTCTGCCGATACAGGCTGGGATCCATGTAATGTTGTTTTGAAAAGAGGAAATGAAAATGAATAAGCTGCATGGAATAAAGCTTGTCACCTTTGATATGGACGGAACGCTTATTGATGATGAGTGGGCGCATGAACAGGCCAAGGTTGAGATAGCTCATTCAATCGGTGCGCACGGCGATTTGGATTTGCATGACTATACCGGACGCTCAAACCGTAAGTTCTGGCAGCACGTTCTGGACAAATTTGACCTGGAGGGCGATATTGATGAGCTTACCGACAGACAGTTCCGCCGCGTGCTTGAGCTTTGCATCGAGAAAAAGCAGCCGGCATCTGCCGGAATGAGCGAGGCGGTAAAATACTTAAAGTCAAGGGGAATAAAGATTGCTGTTACCTCCGGCTCAGATGAATATTTTATTGATGATATTCTCACAGCAATCGGTCTTAAAGAGTATTTTGACATCAAGGTTTACAGCGAGCTTGTGAAAGAAGTCAAGCCCTCTCCCGATATTTATCTCAAGGCGCTTGAGCTTGCCGGGGTCAGCCCAGAAAACGCTGTTGGAGTTGAAGACAGCAATTCCGGCTGTACAGCCATACACGCTGCCGGGATGAAGTGCATTGGCTATACTAACAGGGGCGATAATCCTCAGTCTCTTGAAATGGCCGACATAAAGATCGGAACTATGCTTGAACTGACAGAGCTTATAGACTGATTTATATGGATAAGCAGAAAGATATGTTCCGCGCGGCAACGGACGATTTCTGGGATATGATTTTGCTAAATATCCTGTATGTGTTTTCGTGCCTTTTGCTCGTCACATATGGTGCGGCAACAGCGGCGCTATATTTCACTGTCGCGCACCTCGACCGAAAAAGGGAGTACGGCGGAGCGGCTGCCATGTACTGGGAAACGTTCAAAATGAATTTGCGCAAGTGCTTGGTTCCGTGCATTGCTGTTTTTGCGCTGTTAGCTCTGCTGACGCTCAACTTCTCAATTGCGGCGCAGTTCCAAGGCATGCTTAGATATTGTTCATACGGCTTGCAGGGTTTTCTGCTCCTTTTGGTACAGGTTTTGATTACGGTGGGATTCCCGCTGCTTGCAGAGAACGGCAGCGCCGCTGTCGATGCTGGCAAAAGGGCTTTCGGAGTGTTGGCTGAAATCCCTGGCAGGGTGTTTCTCGCCTGCCTCGTTCAGGCGCTGCCCTTTGGCGTGCTGATTATTTATCCAAACGTATTTGCCGCGCTTTTTTTGCTGTGGATATGCGTGTATTTTTCTTTTGGCGAAAGACTTATTGTTTTTCTTTTAAAGAAAGCGCTTGCTGACACGGTTTAAAAATATGCGCCGAGGAAGAAAGCTGCATGCGGAAGATAAGCAAGGTCTAGAAGAAGGCGCTTCTCAATTGCGCGCGCGGCGGACATATATCTGCGCGTCAAGCTTGCGCGGAAGCTGTGCCGCTTCAACATGCTTGCCACGGCGAGCACGCGTGAAGTCATATCCGCGCTCGATTCCATATGCACCGCGCTCATGCAGATGACCGGCTGCACGCGTGAGCAGTTTGCCGTTATCCATCCGGGCGGGGCCGCCGATGACAGGCTAGCGCAAAGTGTTTTCCGCCACGCAGCTGTCGCGGCAGAAAACAGGGCTTACTTCTCTCCGCGTCTGCGGACGCGAAACTCTGCGAGGCTTTTTTGACAAGCTGTAGGCACACCCCGTGTGGAGGGTGTGCCTTTTGTTGACGAAATCTAATTGTGGTTTATCCGTTGATGCTTGCCCACATATCGGTCCACTTGGAGATGAGGTCGGCCTTCTCGGCGGACATCTTTGCAAAGTCCATGGGAACGACGCCGGCATCGAGGTCGGCGGGGAAGTAGCTCTCGTCGTTGACGTAGGTGGTGTTGGTGCCGCGGGAACCGGCCGCCTTTTCACGGGCGAGCTGGAAATCGGCGGAGGAGAGAACATCGAGGACTGCCGCAGCAAGCTCGGGATGCGGGCAGTTCTTGACCATTGCGGAGGCGAAGGCGCAGACGGTGTTGCCCTCGACCGGCCACACGATCTCAACGTTGTCCGCGCCGCTCATCAGCAGGGAGATCGCGCCGTTGTCGTAGGTCAGGCCCACGGCGTACTCGCCGTTATACACGTTCTTGTAGCACGCGGAGGAGCTGGTGGAGATAACGCCGTCGCAGTTCTCCATGAGCTGGCGCTGGTAATCCCACGCCTTCTCATCGCCGAACTCGTCGCCCATGAGGTAGAGCATGGTCTGGAGCTGACGCCATGCGGAAGAGGAGGCGGAGGGGTCGGCCTGAATGATCTTGCCCTTCAGCTCCGGCTGGAGAAGGTCGGCGTAGCCGTTGACGTCAACGCCAAGCTCCGCGAGGATCTCAGGGTTCTTGATGAGGCAGATGTACTGATAGGTGAAATAGGTGTAGTAGCCGTTGGACTCCACCGCGCAGTCGGCGGCGTACTTCGGGGTGTACTCCTGAAGGAGATCGATGTACTGGTCGCCGTCGGTCTGGGAGAGGCCGCCGAAGATGATGTCAGCCTGCGGATTTTCCTTTTCCGCATCGACACGGGCGGTCAGCTCGCCGAGGGAGCCGCTGATGAACTCAACGTCAACATCGGGGTAAAGCTCGTTGAAAATGCTGAGGAACACCTCGTGGTCAACGTCGGTCTGCGTGCTGTAGATGACGACGGTGCCGGAAAGGGGCGCTTCCTCGACGGGGGCATCCGCTTCCGCATCGGCGGCTGCGGGCGCTTCCGCGGCAGGGGTCTCGGCGGGGGCGGACTGCTGGCCGCAGGCGCACAGCGCAAAGACCATGGTCAGCGCGAGGATAAGTGCGAGTAACTTTTTCATTTTCTGGTCTCCTTTGTGTTTTATGTGTGTTTTATCAATGTGCTTGCGCACGAATGAACCTTGGTCACAGCTCCATCTGCTTGCCCTTGTTGATGATGAGGTATATCACCAGCGAAATGGCTGTCAGCACGGTCGTCACGGCGGCGAAGGCCGCGGCCTCGCCGAGATTGCCGCGGTTGACGGCGGTGTACGTGCCGACGGTGAGGGTGATGGAGCGGTTGTTGTAGAGTATCGCGGCGCTGGAAACCTCCGTCACGATGGACACCCAGCTTAGTATCGCGCCGGAAATGATGCCGGAGGACATCATCGGTACCGTCACCTTGAAGAAGGTCTTCATCTTGCTTGCGCCGAGGCTTATGGCGGCCTCCTCGATGGACATGGGTATCTGTATCAGCGTCGCCGTGGCGGAGCGCGTCGTATACGGCAGGCGGCGGATGATGACCGCCATTATCATTATCGTCAGCGTGCCCGTCAGCACGAGCGGCTTCTTGCCGAAGCCTATCACCAGCGCGATCGCAATGACGGAGCCGGGCATGATGTACGGCAGCATGGAGATGGTGTCAATGGCATGGTTGAGCGTGTTGGGGCGGCGCACAACGAGGTAGGAGATCATCACCGCAAGGATGACGATCGCGGCGAGCGCCACGATGCCGACGACCACGGTGTTCTTCGTCGCGCGCAGAAGAAGCTTGTCTATCGCGGAGCGGTAGTTCGCCAGCGAGTACCCCTCCTGAAATACGCCCATTTTGGAGTTGCGGAACGACACATAGATGATGTAAAGCTGCGGCAGCATGGACACCGCGACGGTCACATAGCAGAATATGTGCATCAGCACGCCGCCGATGCCGTGCGGCTTTTTCCTCTCCACGGGGTGCAGCGCGTTCATCGTGAAGCTGAACTTGCCGGTCGCGTACTTCTGGAGAAGGAATATGGCGGCGGTGAGGATGATGGCAATGACGCTGATGGCGGAGGCGAAGCCGTAGTCAGAACCCGTCTCACTCAAGAACTGCTTGTATATCTCGACCGTGAACGTGCGGTAGCCCTCGCCGATGAGGATGGGCGTGCCGAAGTCGGCAAAGGCGCGCATGAACACCAGCAGCGCCGCGGCGAGGATCGTCGGCATAGAAAGGCGCAGAACGACGCTGAAAAACCGCCGCAGTCCGGTGCAGCCGAGGTTGGACGACGCCTCCATGAGGCTGTTGTCAAGGTTGGCGAACATGCCGTTCATATATATCATCACGAGCGGGTACAGCTTTGTCGCCTGAACGAGCAGGATGCCGCCGAAGCCGTATATGCTGCCCACCTTTATTCCCAGCGCTTTCAGCAGCAGTGTCATCGCGCCGGAGCGGCCGAGCAGGAGTATCCACGCGTAGGCCCCGATAAACGGCGCGGACATGCAGCACAGTATGCTGGAGATGAGGATGAACTTTGAACCCTTCAGCTCATAGAACGAGTAAAAGTATGACATCACTATGCCGATGGCGAGAGAGACCGCCATAACGGCAAGCGAGACCTTGAAGCTGTTGAAGATTGTATTATAGTAATAGGGCTTGCTGAAAAACTTGACGAAGTTGTCGAGGGTGAACGCCGCCTCCTTCGTCGTGAAGGCCTGACGCAGCAGCGTGCATATCGGGTAGATGAAGAACACCGCGAACATCAGAAAAAGCGCGAGGGATATCGCGGTCCAGACCTCGAACTTCCTGCGGCGGGCGCTCATAGCGCACGCTCCTCAAGGTCGTTGCGCACGCCGCCGAGGAGGTTCGTCCTGCCGTCGGCGGAGAACACGTTTATCTTCTCCGTCTTGACCGTGAGCGACACGGCGCTGCCCTTTTCAATGATGGAATCAATGGAGGATTCCTGTATCGTCTCCACCTCCTCGCCCGTGGCGAGGGTGAGGGTGTAGTGCGTGTTCAGGCCGAGGAACACGCTGTCCGTCACAACGGCGCTCATGCCGCGGCCGCTCTGGCGGCTGACGATGAACTCCTCCGGGCGGACGGACACGCGCACATCCTGACTTTTCCGCGCGTCCGCGGCGACGGTGTCCAGCGCGACGGCGTACCCGCCGGGGAGAGTGAGCACGCACTCCCCGTCCTCGCAGGTGAGCTGTCCGTCCAGCATGTTCGTCCTGCCGATGAAGGTTGCGACGAAGACGTTTGCCGGGCGCTGGTATATGTCCTTGGGCGTTCCGATGTGCTGAATGACGCCCTGATCCATCACGGCGATGCGGTCGGAGACGGCCATGGCCTCCTCCTGATCGTGCGTGACGTACACTGTCGTTATGCCAACGTCGTTCTGTATGCGCTTTATAACGCTGCGCATTTCCACGCGCAGCTTCGCGTCGAGGTTTGAAAGCGGCTCATCCATCAACAGGACGTCCGGCTCGATAACAAGCGCGCGGGCCAGGGCGACGCGCTGCTGCTGTCCGCCGGAAAGGCGCTCCGGCATACGGCCGGCATATTCGTCCACGTGCACGAGCTTCATGTATTCATTGCTGCGCGCGGCGATCTCCGCCTTCGGAACGCGGCGGTTTTTCAGGCCGAACTCCACGTTCTTCCTGACCGTCAGATGCGGGAAGATGGCGTAGTTCTGGAACACCATGCCGATGTTGCGCCGGGCGGGGTCGAGGTCGTTTATGCGCCTGTCGCCGAAGAAGAAGTCGCCGCCCTCTATCGTGTTGAAGCCCGCAATCATTCGCAGAAGCGTCGTCTTGCCGCAGCCGGACGGACCGAGCAGGGTGAAAAATTCACCCGGGCGGATATGCAGCGAGAGATCGGGGATGATCGTGTTGCTGCCGTAACGCTTTATGGCGTGTTCAATGTTGATGCCAACGCTCATGGATAGTGACCCTCCGAATTTGTGCTCATCCGCGATAGCGCATATGCGCAAAACGCAGAGAAGTGAGCAGAAATATAATCAAAAACGCTTATCACCGGGCGCGCCGTGCGCCGGGTACGGTCTCTGCATCTGTCAAACTGTCGAAAACAGTTCTGCTCCTTTATAACATTTCAACGGTTTTTCGTCAATATTGCCCGGGCGTTTGACAAACATATTGGAATATGATATTTTTAATCAAGTGAAATCGCGCAAATATCGCCACAAATGAGCAAAACGGAGGAAAAGCTATGCTCACAAAGGAGAGACAGCAGCAGATACTTTCATACCTCAGCCAGCACAACACCGTCACCGTGCAGGAGCTGTCCGCGCGGCTGTACGCCAGCAGCAGCACCATCCGCCGTGACCTGTCGGAGCTGGAGGAGCAGGGCATATTGAAGCGTGTGCACGGCGGCGCGGTGCTCACCGCCGGCAGCACCTTCGACACGCCTGCCCAGCTGAGAAAGACGCAGCAGCTTGCCGAAAAGTTCAAGATCGCCGAGCTTGCCAGCCGCTTCCTGCGCCCGTCGTCCACGTACTTTTTCGATTCCAGCTCCACCAGCGCCGTGCTGGCCTCGCGCCTGACGGAGTACCCGGATGTGAAGATCGCAACAAATGGCGTGGATATTATTGCAAATATGAGCAGTTCACCCAAGCTTTCGATACTTTCCTGCGGCGGTTATCTGCGCTCGCCCTGGGGGGAGCTGACGGGCAATATTGCGATAAAGAGCATAGAGGGGATGTACGCGGATGTGTTCTTCTTCTCCTGCGCTGGCTTCACGCGGGAGCAGGGCGCGATGGAGTTCAGCGACGAGAACGTCGCCGTCAAGCGCGCGTTTTACCGCAACTCAAAGCTGCATATCCTGCTGTGCGACAGCACGAAGTTCGGCAAGCAGTATTTCTTCAACCTCTTCACGCTGCACGAGATAGACTATATCGTCACGGACAAGCGCCCGGTGAACAGCGCCCTTGTCGAGCTTATGGGCGACAGGCTCATATATCCGGAGGGGTAATACCTGCTCTCTTGCGCGCATCGAGCAGGGAGCTTGAAAATAATTGCTCATTTGTGCGCATTTTCGCCATTGCTGCGAGAACGTATTCCAAGTTCGCTTCCAACCTGCGCCGCGCTATTGACTGCCGTCAAAGCGCAATGATATAAAGTAGGCATTGAATAGACTGCAAAAGAATGCAAATTGCTGTCATTGTTTGCTGATGCGCAGGAGGTATATATGAACGATCGGGAAATTCTGGCGGAGGTCAGCCGCTCCATGACCATGGAGGCGGACGAGCTGCGCGCGCTCACATCTGAGCTGGACGGCGAGAAGGTCGTGGCGGTGGCAAAGGCGCTTATGAACTGCCGGGGGAAGGTCATCCTCTCCGGCTGCGGCACCTCGGCCATGGCGGCGAAGAAAATCGCCCACTCGCTCAACTGCATTGAGATACCTGCGCTCTTCCTCACGCCGTCGGACGCGGTGCACGGGGGCCTCGGCGTGTTGCAGGAGGAGGACGTGCTCATCCTCATCAGCAAGGGCGGCAATACGCAGGAGCTTGTGAACCTCATCCCCGCGTGCAGAACAAAGCATGCGCTTCTCATCGGCGTGTCGGAAAATCCCGACTCCGCCATCGCGCGCGAGGCGGATATATACCTGCGCGTCAAGGTCGCGCGGGAGCCTTGCCGCTTCAACATGCTTGCCACGGCGAGCACGCTGGCGGTCATATCCGTGTTTGATTCCATATGCATCGCGCTCATGCAGATGACCGGCTACACGCGTGAGCAGTTCGCCGTTATCCATCCGGGCGGGGCTGTCGGCGACAGGCTGCTGCACGGCTTGAAGTGAGAGCGGGGATGCAGCCATGAAAATGTATGCCACGACTCAGCCGGTCGAAAAATACCTCAACGTCAAGCTTGAATGCGGCTGCGGGCGCACGCATTACGCGCCCATCAAGGCGGTCGATATCCGCCGCGGCGCGATAAACGCCCTGCCGGAGTATATGCATCGCTTCGGCTATGCGCGCCCGTACATCCTCTGCGATGCGACGACATATAAAATAGCGGGCGAAAGGTGCGCGGGCGTCCTGCGCGAAGCGGGCTTTGCGCCCGATGTGCTCATCCTCCGCCACCTCGGTTATGACGAGGCGACGCTCGGCGAGATAGTTATAAACAAGCCGGACGACTGCGACGTTATGATTGGCGTGGGCACGGGGTCCATCACGGACATCCTGCGCTTTGCAAGCTTCAAGCTCGGCCTGCCGTGCTTTACCGTCGCCACCGGCGCGCCGATGGACGGGTTTTCCGCCTCCGTCGGTATCATGAACGTCAACAATCTCAAGGCCACCATGCCCGCACACAGCACGGAGGTCATCATCGGCGACACGGACGTGCTCTCCACCGCGCCTTACCGGATGACCGTTGCGGGCTTTGCCGACCTTATCGGCAAGCTCAACGCCATAAATGACTGGCATCTCGGCGTGCTCATCAACGGCGACCATTACTGCCGCAGCATCGACACGCTGGTGATGGACTACGTCTATGACATTCTGGGCAAGGCGGAGGCGATAAAAAACCGCGACGCGAAGGCGATCGGCGAGCTTATGAACGCCCTGCTGCTGACCGGCGCGTCCATCAGCCTTTACGGCAGCTCCAGACCCATTTCCGGGGCGGAGCACCATTTTTCGCATTATCTTGAGGTGCTGGGCGACCAGCGCGGCAAGCCCTACGCCATGCACGGCGAGCAGGTCGCCGTCGGCACGGTTCTGGCGCTGACAGCGGCGGCGAAGCTTGCATCTATAACGCCGGACTTCGACGCGGCGCGCGAGGCCGCGGCGCGTTACGATGCCGCCGCGTGGGAGAACGAGATACGCCGGGCCTACGGCGATGCGGCGGACGCGATAATCGCGCTTGAGGCGCAGGCGGGCAAAAACGAGACCACCGGGCGGCTGAAAAGAATAGACATCATGCAGCGGCACTGGGAGGAGGTGCGCGCCATGCTCGCCGGGGTGTACCCCGCGGAAAAGCTGCGCGCGCTGCTGAAGGACATCGGCTGTCCGTGCACGCCGCGGGATATCGGCGTGACGAAGGATGTGCTCAGGGATGCGCTGCTCTACTGCAAGGAGACACGCGCGCGCTACACCGTCTATCAGCTCGCGTGGGATCTGGGGCTGCTTGAGCGCCTTGCGGACGAGCTGTGCGGCGCGGAGGCCTGCGCGGACTGAAATAAATCAATGCTTATAAAAATACTCTCAGGATTCAGCCCTGAGAGTATTTTTGAGACTGTCGAAAAAGTGGCCTCGCCACTTTTTCGAGAAAGCTTCGCTGCGTTCTGCGCCTCTGTTGTCCGCTGATAGCGGACAATTCGACGCTCACTCCGCGTAAAGTGTTTTCTGCCACGCACATGTCGCGGCAGAAAACGGATAATATTGATTTCGCGTCTGCGGACGCGAAACTCTGCGAGGCTTTTTTGACAAGCTGAAAAATACTCTCAGGATTCAGCCCTGAGAGTATTTTTGTATATCCCGGAAATAATAACAGCATTAACTTGTTAAGCGAGGTAATGCCATGAAAAAGCTTGGTAGACAGACGGCGGCGCTGCCGTCGCGGCCGCGAATTATCGCCTCCGCGGCGGTTGGCGGAAAGCGCGAGGGCGAAGGCCCGCTTAAGGACTGCTTCGACCGCGTCTCGGCTGACTCCTATTTCGGCGAGGAGAGCTGGGAGCGCGCCGAAAGCCATATGATCCGCGAATGCTTTGACCTTGCCTGCAATAAGGCGGGGCTTGCCGCCGCGCCGGACTACATCATCGCCGGGGACCTTCTCAACCAGTGCATGAGCTCGGCATTTGCGATGAAGGACAGCGGCGCGCCGTATTTCGGGGTCTACGGCGCGTGCTCCACCATGGCGGAGTCGCTGACGCTGGCGGCGATGCTGGTTGACGGCGGCTATGCCGAAACTGCCTGCGCCGTTACGGGCTCGCACTTCTGCACGGCGGAGAGGCAGTACCGCTATCCGCTGGAATACGGCGGCCAGCGCACGCCCACATCTCAGTGGACGGTGACGGGCGCGGGCGCGGCCATCGTCGGCGCGCAGGGGCGCGGGCCGTATATATCGCACGTCACGACCGGCAGGATTGTTGACGCGGGGATAAACGACGCGAACAACATGGGCGCGGCCATGGCCCCGGCGGCCTATGACACGCTTTGCGCGCACTTTGCCGACACGGGCCGCGCCCCGGAATATTACGACGCGATATTCACCGGCGACCTCGGCGCGCTGGGGCACGACATCGTGCAGGATATGTTCGCCGCGGACGGGGTGAAGCTCGGCGCGCGGTATATGGACTGCGGCGTGCTGATATACGACCTGCGGACGCAGGACGTGCACGCGGGCGGCTCCGGCTGCGGGTGCTGCGCAAGCGTGCTGTGCGGGCATATCCTTCCGGCTATGCGCAAGGGGATATGGAAGCGCGTGCTCGTCGCCGCGACGGGTGCGCTCATGAGCCCGACGAGCGCCCAGCAGGGCGCGTCCATCCCCGGCATATGCCATGCCGTTGCGATAGAAAGCGAGGATTGAACCGTGGAAATGCTTCTGGAATATATAAAGGCCTTCGCCGTGGGCGGGATGCTGTGCGTCATCGGGCAGGTGCTGATAGACACGACGAAGCTGACGCCCGCGCGGATACTGACGTGCTACGTCGTGGCGGGCGTGGCGCTGGGCGCGCTGGGAATATACCAGCCGCTGGCGGACTTCGCGGGCGCGGGCGCGGCTGTGCCGCTGACGGGCTTCGGCAATGCGCTTGCCAGGGGCGTGAAGGAGGCCGTGGCGGAGTCGGGCCTGCTGGGCGCGTTCACGGGCGGCTTCACGGCGGCCGCCGGGGGCATATGCGCGGCGGTGTTTTTCGCCGTGGCCGTAGCGCTGCTGTTCAAGCCGAAGGATAAAAATAGATAAGCTGCGCTTGTCAAAAAAAGGCCTCGCAGAGTTTCGTGTCCGCAGACGCGAAAGCAGTACGATTCGTTTTCTGCCGCGACATGTGCGTGGTAGAAAACACTTTGCGCGGAGTGAACGTCGAATTGTCCGCTATCAGCGGACAACAGAGGCGCAGAACGCAGCGAAGCTTTCTCGAAAAAGTGGCTTTGCCACTTTTTCGACAGTCTAAAAAACCGGAACCGTGTTATCAACGGTTCCGGTTTTGTTCGGGTATTATCTTTATACTTCTCCGCTCAGTCGCCCATGCAGATGCCGATGTCGCGCGCGACCTGAATGATCGGATGGTCAACGGGCAGAAACTTAGTCTTGCTGGCTGCGTCGTCAAGCGGGATGGAGCAGATGCAGCCGTTCTGGATGGCGACCATGCGCCCGTACTGCTTGGCGATGATGAGATCCGCCGCCGCCGTGCCGAACTGCGTGGCAAGCACCCTGTCGTAAGGGCAGGGTGGGCCGCCCCTCTGGTAGTGGCCGGGGACCGTCACGCGGGTCTCCTGCCCGGTCAGGGCCTCCAGCTCCGCCGCCAGCGCGTAGGACACCGTCGGGTAAAGGCTGTTTTCCTTCTTGCGGCGGCTGGCCTCCTCGTCGAGCTTCACATCGTCCACCGCGACGGCGCCCTCGGCGCAGGCGATGATGGAAAAGCCCCTGCCGGCCTTGTCGCGCCGCTGGATAAGCTCGGCGATCTTGTTGACGTCATAGGGGATCTCAGGGATGAGGATGGCATCCGCGCCGCTTGCGATGCCCGCGTGCAGCGTCAGCCAGCCCGCGTCGCGGCCCATAAGCTCCACCACGAAGGTGCGCCCGTGGGAGCATGCCGTGGAATGGATATAGTCTATCACGTTCGTGGCGATGTCCACGGCACTCTGGAAGCCGAAGGTCGTGTCCGTGCCCCAGATGTCGTTGTCTATCGTCTTGGGCAGGGTCACGACGTTCATCCCCGCGTCGGAGATGAGCTTCGCGCTTTTCTGCGTGCCGTTGCCGCCCATGATGACGAGGCAGTCAAGGTTGAGGCGGTTATACGTGTCGCGCATGGCGGGGATCATGCTTTCGCCGTTTTCGTCGATAATATCCTTGCCGGGGATGTACCGCTGGCGGGAGGTGCCGAGGATGGTGCCGCCCTGGGTGAGGATGCCGGAGAAATCCTTCGGCTCCATAAACTTATAATCGCCGTCGGCAAGGCCGCGATAGCCCGCGTACATGCCGAATACCTCAACGTTGCTTCCCAGTTTTTCAAAAAGCGCCTTGCCAACGCCGCGTATGGCCGCGTTCAGCCCCTGACAGTCGCCGCCGCTGGTGATGAGAGCAACTCTGGTCATTCTTTTCATTGCGTCTACCTCCTAGTTTCACAAGTGTATTATGGGGCAAAGGGCACAAAATTGCAATTGTCAGTTTCTACAGAATCGTCATATTACGACAGCGCGGCGCAAATGCGGATTGATATTTTTACCGCAGCATGGTAAACTTATATTAAATTCTGTAGCTTTGGGGTTTGAAATGAAGATAGCCGTTATCACGGGGGCGTCCTCCGGCATGGGGCGCGAGTTTGTCTATGCGTTCGATAAGGAAGAGAAGTTCGACGAGCTGTGGGTCATCGCGCGGCGGGAGGACCGCCTTGCGGAGCTTCAGGGCAGATGCCGCGCAAGGGTGCGCCCGATAGCGCTGGATCTCGGGAAGCGGGAGAGCTTCGGCGAATATAAGGCGCTGCTGGAGAGTGAGAAGCCGGAAATCGCCGTGCTTGTCAACGCCGCGGGCTTCGGCCTTTTCGGCGTGTTTGAGGAGATGGACATGGACAGGCAGCTCGACATCATCGACCTCAACTCCCGCGCGCTGACAGCCATGTGCCATATGAGCGTGCCGTACATGCGCCCCGGCAGCAGGATAGTGAACATGGGCTCAATGTCGTCATGGCAGCCGGTACCGTATATAAACGTATATGGCGCGTCCAAGGCCTATGTGCTGAGCTTCTCGCGCGCCCTCGGGGTGGAGCTGAAGGACAAGGGCATACACGTGATGACGGTCTGCCCCGGCTGGATAAAGACGGAGTTTTTCAGCCACGCCATACATGACGACACCGTCAATTACTTCAACCGCTACTACACGGCGGAGCAGGTCGTGGAAAAGGCGGTGAAGGACCTGAAAAAGGGGAAGGACGTTTCCGTGCTGGGCTTCCCGGAGAGAATGCAGGTGAGACTTGTGAAGCTTCTGCCCGTGAACATGGTCATGCGCACATGGTGCCGCCAGCAGGGCAAGAAATAAAAAACGGAGGATAAAAAAATGATACAGCCCAACGATGTTATAAAGACCGACGACAAGGACTGGGAGGAATTCAAGAAAAATGCCGTCAAGGACGAGCTTTACTACAACGGCCCCGGCGACCTGCTGGATACGGCGGAGGGCAGGGCGAAGTTCTGCCGCGGCAACGAGACCTCAGTGTTCAGAAAGCCCGACCCGGAGTTCCCCGGCTATAAGATATGGGTGTTCAACAATCAGGGCGTGGGCATGGTCGTGAAGCGGCGCAGCCGCGTTGACCCGCAGCTTATGGAGGACGTCGAGTACGACGCCGACGGGAATGAGCTCAGCCGCTCCTATGAGCCGGCGTGAGTGCGCGGGCCGGAAAGTGCCGCATGGATGATGCAGGGGTATTTTTCGGACAAAAAGCGAAGGATAAGCAGGGCGCGATTTAGGCAAAATTCATGTTGACATTTTCGCGCGAAATTTATATACTAAACGCGGATAACAAATAAGAGGGCATATTTATGAAGAGCAATTTCTTTTTTGCATACGGCTATTACTACTTTACTGTGCACAATAGTAAGGGTAATTTGTGATGCAAAAATAGGCTCTCAGGATGCTTTTTCATGCGGCACAGGTTACGCCTGTGCCGCATTTTTCTTTGCAGAAAAAAGTAAAAAAACCGGAGGAAGAAAAAATGATAGTAGTACTGAAGCGCGGCGTTGAGGAAAAGAAGAGAGAGCAGCTTATAGGCTGGCTGAAAAATCAGGGGCTGGGCGTGCACATCTCCGAGGGCGAGTATCAGACGGTGCTGGGCCTTATCGGCGACACGACGCACATCGACATGGACCTTATCGCAAGCCTCGGCATCGTGGACTCCGTCACGCGCGTGACGGAACCCTTCAAGTGCTGCAACCGCAAATTCCATCCGGACGACACCGTGGTCGAGGTCGGCGATGTAAAAATAGGCAGCGGCAATTTCTGCATGATAGCGGGGCCGTGCTCCGTCGAATCTGAAGAGCAGATAGTGGCCGTGGCAAAGGCCGTGAAGGCCTCCGGCGCGAACATGCTGCGCGGCGGCGCGTACAAGCCGCGCACCTCGCCCTATGACTTTCAGGGTCTCAAGGGCAGCGGCATAGAGCTTTTGAAGATCGCCCGCCGGGAGACCGGACTGCCGATAGTGACGGAGATAATGAGCGTGAGCGCCCTTCCACAGTTTGAGGACGTGGACGTCATACAGGTCGGCGCGCGCAACATGCAGAACTTCGACCTGCTGCGCGAGCTGGGTAAGCTGAGAAAGCCCATACTGCTAAAGCGCGGCCTTGCAAACACCCTCAAGGAGCTTCTGATGAGCGCGGAGTACATCATGGCCGGGGGCAACGAGCAGGTCATCCTGTGTGAGCGCGGCATACGCACCTTTGACGATTACACGAGGAACACTCTTGACCTTGCGGCGGTGCCCATGCTGAGAGAGCTGACGCACCTGCCGGTAATAGTGGACCCGAGCCACGCTACAGGCATTGCCCGGCTCGTGCCGCCGATGGCGCTGGCCGCCGCGGCCTGCGGGGCGGACGGACTTATAATAGAGGTGCACAACGACCCCATGCACGCCCTGTGCGACGGCGCGCAGTCTCTGCGGCCGGAGGAATACGACGCGCTGGTGAAAAAGGTGATGCGCGTGCGGGAGGCGGCGCTATGACCGTCGGAATAGTCGGGCTGGGGCTTATAGGCGGCTCCTTTGCGAAGGCGTACCATGAGACGGGCGCGCGGGTGCTGGCCTGCAACCGCAGCCGGGATGTGCTGGATTTCGCCGTGATGAGCGGCGCTGTGGACGGGGAGCTGACGGAGGAAAACATCTCCGCGTGCGACCTCGTGCTGATAACCATCTACCCCGAGGCGGCGATAGAATACTTCAAGCGCATGGCGGGGCACATTGGGCCGAAGCCCATAGTGCTGGACTGCTGCGGCACGAAGCGCGCCGTGTGCGCGGAGTGCTTTCCCGTCGCGGCGGAGCACGGCGTGCGCTTCCTCGGCGGGCACCCGATGGCCGGAACGCACAACTCCGGCTTCAAATACGCGCGCGCGAACCTGTACCACGGCGCGCCGATGGTCATCGTGCCGCCGGACAGAGACGATGTGGAGCTGCTGGAGCGGGCGGAGGCGCTGCTGGCCCCGGCGGGCTTTGGCAGGTTTTCCTTCACCACCGCCGAGGAGCACGACAGGATGATCGCCTTCACCTCGCAGATGGCGCACGTGGTGTCGAACGCGTATATAAAAAGCCCGACGGCGGCGCAGCACAAGGGCTTCTCGGCGGGGAGCTACAAGGACATGACGCGCGTGGCGTGGCTGAACCCGCAGATGTGGGCGGAGCTTTTTATGGAGAATAAGGACTTTCTTATAGAAGAGCTGGACTTTTTCATGCACAGTATGCAGCAGTACAGAGACGCGCTCGCCTCCGGCGACATGGAGGGGCTGACGCGGCTTCTGGACGAGGGCAGAAAGAAAAAGGCGGAGGTGGACGGCCGGTGAAAAAAATACACGTTGCCGCGTCGCGCGAATACGACGTGCTGATCGAGCGCGGCATACTAGACGCTGCCGGGGAGGAGACCGCGCGCTGCGCCCCAAGGGCGCGCCTCGCGGCGGTTATCGCCGGGGAGCGGGTGTTTTCGATATACGGCGCGCGCCTTTGCGCCGCGCTTGAGCACGCGGGGCTTGAGCCTGCCGTGTTCACCTATCCCGGCGGAGAGGGCTGCAAGACGCTGGAGACCTATGAGGCGATACTGAACTTCCTTGCGCAGCGCCGCTTCGGAAGAAGCGACGCGGTCATGGCGCTGGGCGGCGGCGTGACGGGGGATATGGCCGGGTTTGCCGCGGCGACGTATCAGCGCGGCACGGCGCTGGTGCAGATACCGACGACGCTTCTGGCGATGGTGGATTCCTCCGTCGGCGGCAAGACGGCGGTCAACCTCGGCTCGGGCAAGAATCAGGTGGGCTGCTTTTACCAGC
Organism: uncultured Eubacteriales bacterium; assembly: GCA_900549865.1. Lineage (GTDB taxonomy): Bacteria > Bacillota > Clostridia > Oscillospirales > Oscillospiraceae > Limivicinus. The sequence goes on along the minus strand of URPU01000007.1, from coordinate 6,118 downwards.
CCTACGCCGTGCTGTGCGACCCGGACACGCTGGACACCCTGCCGGAGGCGGAGTATAAAAACGGCTGCGCGGAAGTGATAAAATACGGCGTTCTGGGCAGCGAGGGATTTTTTGAAGAATTGAAGGCGACGCCCGCCGCAGGGCAGGCGGAGCATGTGATAGAGACCTGCGTGACGATGAAGCGCGATATCGTCGCCGCCGACGAGTTCGACACGGGGAAGAGGATGCTTCTCAACCTCGGCCACACGGTGGGGCACGCCGTGGAAAAATGCAGCGGCTATGAGATAAGTCACGGCTGTGCCGTGGCGATAGGCATGGCGGTCATCGCGCGCGCCGCGGCAAAGCGCGGCATATGCACGGCGGACACGGCGGCGCGGATCACGGATATACTGAAGGCCTACGGCCTGCCGGTGGAGACGGAGTTCACGGCGGAGGCGCTTTACGGCGCGATGCTGGCGGACAAGAAGATATCCGGCGCGTCCGTGCGCCTCATAGTGCCGGAGGGCATAGGCCGCTGCCGGATAGAGACGGTGCCCGCGGCGGAAATGCGCGAATGGCTGAGAGACGGGGGGATAGCATGAGCATGACGCTTGCCCCCGGAGAGCGCACAGGCTGCGTGCGCATACCCGCGTCAAAGTCACAGGCGCACAGGCTGCTCATATGCGCCGCGCTCGGCGCCGGGGAGACGACCGTCGAATGCGACGGCGTTTCCGCCGATATAGAGGCGACGGCGCGCTGCCTTTCGGCGCTGGGCGCGCATATGGAGGCGGCAGGCGCAGGGCGCTTTAAGGTCAGCCCGATAACGTGCGCGCCGGAGGACCGGTGTGAGCTTTACTGCGGCGAAAGCGGCTCGACCCTGCGGTTTTTGCTGCCGGTCGCCGGGGCGCTCGGCGTCAGGGCCGTGTTCCATATGGAGGGCCGCCTGCCGGAAAGGCCGCTTGCGCCGCTGGATGATGTGCTGCGTGCGCACGGGATGAGCATCACCCGTCAGGGCGGAAGCCTTGTGTGCGAGGGAAAGCTCACGCCGGGGGAGTATGAGATAAGCGGGGGAGTATCCTCGCAGTATATATCCGGGCTGCTGCTGGCGCTGCCGTGGCTGGACGCGGACAGCCGCCTCACCGTCACGGGAACGCTGGAATCGGCGGGCTACGTGGCGATGACGGAGGACGCGCTTCGCCTTGCGGGAATAGAATACGAAAAGCACGGGCAGAGCTACGATATACCGGGGCGGCAGGCCGGCCGCCTGCCGGAGGCGTGCCGCGCGGAGGGCGACTGGTCGAACGCGGCCTTCTTCCTCTGCATGGGGGCGCTGTCGCGCGGCGGCGTGACCGTGCGCGGGCTTGACATGGCGTCCCTGCAGGGGGATCGCGCTGTGCTGGACATCCTCAGGCGCTTCGGCGCGGAGGTGGAGCCGCTTTGCGGCGGCGCGCGCGTGCGCCGGGGGGCGCTGCGCGCCATAGAGATCGACGCTGCGCAGATACCCGACCTTGTGCCGGTGCTGGGCGTGACGGCGGCAGCGGCGCGCGGAACGACGCGCATCATAAACGCCGGGCGGCTGCGCCTTAAGGAGTCGGACAGACTGAAAAGCACGGCGCGGCTTATCGCCTCGCTTGGCGGCACGGCGGAGGAACTTCCCGACGGGCTTATCATACACGGCAGGGAGGCGCTTGACGGCGGCAGCGTCGAGACATGGCGCGACCACCGCATAGCCATGGCCGCGGCCGCGGCGGCGTGCGTCTGCCGCAGCGCGGTGAGTCTGGACGACAGCCGCTGCGTTGAAAAGTCCTACCCGCGCTTCTGGGAGGACTACGCCAGTCTTGAGCTACAGGGGGGTAAAGCATGAGCAGCTATGGAGAAAATCTGCGCATCACGATATTCGGCCAGTCGCATTCACCGGCGATAGGCGTGACGGTGGAGGGCATCCCCGCCGGAGAGAGGATAGACACCGCGGAGCTTGCGCGCTTCCTCGCCCGCCGCGCGCCGGGGAGAAACGAATGGTCCACCCCGCGTCGGGAGGCGGACGCGCCGGAATTTTTATCCGGCCTTAAGGATTCCGTCACCTGCGGCGCGCCGCTGGCCGCGATAATAAGAAACGCGGACACGCGCTCGCAGGACTACGCCGCGCTTGCGGATACGCCGCGCCCCGGCCACGCCGACTATACGGCGCAGGTGAAATACGGCGGCGCGCAGGACAGCGCCGGCGGCGGGCATTTTTCGGGGCGGCTGACAGCACCGCTGTGCATTGCGGGCGGGATATGCATTCAGCTTCTCGCGCGCGAGGGGATAACCGTTATAAGCCGCATCGCCGCCATCGCGGATGTAGAGGACGAGGGCGCGCTGTGCGCCTCCACGGCGGAAAAGCCATTTCCGACGGTCAGCGATGAGCGCGGCGAGGCCATGCGCGCCGCGATAGCCGCGGCGAAGGCGGACGGGGATTCCGTGGGCGGCGTGATAGAATGCGCTGTGCTGGGGCTTCCCGCGGGCCTCGGCGGGCCGCTGTTCGGCGGGCTTGAAGGCCGCATCTCCGCGGCCGTGTTCGGCATACCGGCGGTGAAGGGCATAGAATTCGGCGCGGGCTTTGCCGCGGCGAGAATGCGCGGCAGTGAAAACAACGACTGCTTTGAGACGTCCTCCGGGCGCGTCGTCACGAAGAGCAACAACTGCGGCGGGATACTCGGCGGGATAAGCGACGGAATGCCGCTGGTGTTCCGCGCGGCGGTGAAGCCGACGCCGTCCATAGCAGCGGAGCAGCTTACGCTGAACATGAAAACGATGGAAGAGACGGCGCTGCATGTGCCGGGGCGGCACGATCCGTGCGTTGTGCCCCGCGCGGTGCCGTGCGTGGAGGCCGCGGCGGCCATCGCCGTATATGACGCGCTTCTTGCGCGAAGAAAGGAAACAAGGTAAAAAGATGGACCTGAACGACTACCGCAGAGAAATGGACGAGATCGACGCGCAGCTTCTTGCCGCGTTTGAGCGGCGCATGGACGTTGCCGGGAAGATCGCCGAGTACAAAAAGGCGCACGACATGCCCGTCCTCGACGCGCGCCGCGAGAAGGAGAAGCTTTTCACCATGACGCAGGAAGCGCCGGAGGAGCTGCGCGAGTACACAGCGCTTTTATACTCCCTGCTGTTCGAGCTCAGCCGCAGCCGCCAGAGCCGGCTTCTCGGCACGAAGAGCACCCTGCCCGGAGAGATAGAGCGCGCGATAAAGGACACGCCGCCGCTCTTCCCGCCGGAGGCGAACGTGGCCTGTCAGGGCGTGGAGGGCGCATACTCACAGCTTGCGTGCGAAAGGCTTTTCAGGATGCCGAACGTGTTCCACTGCAAGAGCTTTGACGCGGTGTTCTCCGCGATAGAAAGCGGCTTCTGCCGTTACGGCGTGATCCCGCTGGAAAACAGCACGGCGGGCTCGGTCAACGCGGTGTACGATCTGATGATGAAGCATAACTTTCGCATAGTGCGCTCAGTGCGGCTGAAGGTGGATCACAATCTTCTTGCCCTGCCCGGCACGAAGCTTTCGGACATAAAGGAGATATATTCTCATGAGCAGGCGATAAGCCAGTGCGGCGGCTTTTTGCAGAAGCTTCCGGGCGTGACGGTCGTCCGCTGTGAGAATACCGCCGCGGCGGCGAAGCTCGTCGCGGAGTCGGGCAGGAAGGACATAGCGGCGCTGGCCTCGCGCGCGTGCATAGAGCTGTACGGGCTGAGCTGCATTGCCGCCTCCGTGCAGGATCAGGGCAGCAACTTCACCCGCTTCATCTGCATCTCCAAGGAGCTGGAGATATACCCCGGCGCGGACCGCACAAGCCTCATGATGGTCCTGCCGCACAAGCCCGGCTCGCTTTACAAGCTGCTTTCGCGCTTCTACGCGCTGGGCATCAACCTCAACAAGCTGGAAAGCCGCCCGCTTCCGGACAGAAACTTCGAGTTCATGTTCTATTTCGATCTGGACACCTCGGTATACTCCCCGCAGTTCATGCAGCTCATGGGTGAGCTTTCGGATATATGCGAGCAGTTTTCCTATCTGGGCAGCTACAGCGAGATAGTGTGACAAATCGGAAAGCCGCCCGGCGCGGTCTGCGCGGGCGGCACGGAGGGATATATTATGAAAAAATGCGGACTTCTCGGCGGCAAGCTTGGGCACAGCTATTCGCCCGCCATCCACGCGCTGCTGGCCGATTATGAGTATAAGCTCTATGAGCGCGAAAGCGATGAGCTGGAGGAATTTCTGACGCACGGCGGCCTTGACGGGATGAACGTCACCATCCCGTACAAAAAGTCGGTCATCCCGTACTGCGCCGGGCTGTCGCCGACGGCGGCGAAGCTGGGCAGCGTCAACACCATCGTGCGCCGCGCCGACGGCAGTCTCTACGGAGACAACACCGACGCCTTCGGCTTTGCCGGGATGGTGCGGTGCAGCGGCATCAAAGTAAAGGGAAAGCGGGCCGTCGTGCTGGGCAGCGGCGGCGCATCCGCGACGGTGTGCGCCGTGCTTGAGGAGCTGGGCGCGGAGAGCGTGCGCGTGCTGTCGCGCCATGGACAGGGCGGCTACGGCGATATAACGCCTTATAAGGACGCGCAGATCATCGTCAACGCCACGCCCGTCGGCATGTATCCGCGAAACGGCGCGGCGGCGGTGGATCTGCGGGATTTCCCGCAGTGCGAGGGCGTGCTGGACGTGGTGTATAACCCGGCGCGCACGGCGCTGCTTTTGCAGGCGGAGGAGCTGGGCATAAAAAATGCCGGCGGGCTTTACATGCTGGTGGCGCAGGCCAAGCGCAGCGCCGAGCTTTTCACCGGCGGCAGCATAGACGACGCGGAGATTCCGCGCATCCGCGCGCTGATGAACAGCCGTATGCAGAACATCGTGCTTATAGGTATGCCGGGCAGCGGGAAAAGCACCGCGGCCGCCCGTCTGGGCGCGGCCCTCGGCAGGGAAGTCAACGACAGCGACGAGTATATAGCCGCAGCGACCGGCGAAACGCCTGCGCAGATAATAGAGGGCCGCGGCGAGGCGGAGTTCCGCCGCTGTGAGACGGCCGCGCTGGCGGAGCTTGGAAAGCGCTCCGGCCTTATCATCGCCACCGGCGGCGGCTGCGTCACAAGAGAGGAAAATTACCCCCTGCTGCACCAGAACTCGGTTATATTCTGGCTGGAGCGGGATGTGGACAAGCTGCCGACGGACGGAAGGCCCCTTTCCCGCGCGGGGGAGCTGCGCGCCATGTATGAAGCGCGGCGCGCGGCATACGCGCGCTTTGCCGACCACGTCATCGACAATAACGGCGATATGGACGACACGGTGCGCCAGATACTCGCCTTGCTGTGAAATACATGGCCTAAGCCGCGGGAGTGTACAGCTCAAGATTTTCGCTTTTGTAGAAGTATGTATTGCCGAGGAGCCTGTCGCAGAACATGGCGTATATGCCGCTTGCGGGATAGTCGGTCTGAAGCACGACGGACGGCTCAAGCATACGCTCGCCCAAAAGCAGGCGCAGAGCCACGGCCACGCATTCGCGCGACGGGTACAGGCAAGCGTCAAAGGCTTCGGCGTCGATGGCGTTGAGCTGACCGGACTGGTATATCACGTCCATCAGATTATCCGGGTACTCCGGCGAGGCCACGCGGTTGAGCATCACCTCGCCCGCGCACAGCCGCAGCTCGTCCGAGCAGCGGTAGCTCCCGTATCTGAAATAGAGTATGCGCGAGAGAAGGTACAGATCGTCAAAGGAGACGGGGATATAATCCGCATCCCCGGCCGCGCTCAGCGCGCGAAGCTGCTCCGCCTCGCGCCCGGTGCGCACGTCGCCCTTCGCGGCAGCGCCTGCCATTATGGCGAGATAGTCCGGCTCCGGCTCAGGCTGCGCCATGGCGCAGGTGGTCAGGCACAGCGCACAGCACACGGCCAGCAGCAGACAAAACGGCTTTTTCACATTTTCCACCTCCGCCAAAGCTCATGCTGAAAATTCATATTGCGGGGGAATACCCCGGCAATAAGCAGTATAAGCCACGGCGGGCGAGAAAAATGTCATATCCGCGTGGGAAATGCCCGGTAAGCCGTTAAAGTGAAAACCGCACATGAAACGAAAAACGGCCGGCTGTCCACCGCGGACAGCCG